>NZ_JBFULO010000045.1:0-16812 GCF_054049855.1 Stenotrophomonas sp. P5_B8
GTTCGACCCGCGTTGGCAGCCGCTGTTCAACGACGAAGGCAAGCTGCAGCGCATTCGCGTGCGTCGTGGCACGCGCTTCCAGGTGGGCGACCGCCTGGGCAGCATCAACCGGATGGCGCACGTGCACCTCAGCGTGGGCGCCAGCGGTTTCGAGCGCAACGCGGTCGCGTTGGGGTTCACCGGCTATGTCGATACGGTCGCCCCGCGCATCACCGATGTGGCGCTGCTGGACGATCTGGACCAGCCGCTCACCGCTGGCGCGAATGGGCGCGTGGCGCTGCCGCGCAGCGGCCCGGGCGTGCAGATCGTGGTGGAGGCCTGGGACCAGGTGGACGGCAACCAGTCGCGACGTCGACTCGGGTCCTACCAGGTCGGCTACCAGATCCTCGATGCCCGGGGCCAGCCGCTCCCCGGTTATGAGCAGCCGCGCTTCAACATCGTGTTCAATTCAATGCCCCCGCGCGACAGTGCCACCAAGGTGGCCTATGCACCGGACAGCGGCATCACCGTGCATGGCAGCGCGGTCACCCGCTTCCGCTACCTGGTGACCAACACCGTGCGCGATGGTCGGGTGGAAACCGGTCGTTGGCAGCCGGACGCGTTGCCGGCCGGCGACTACGTGATCCGCGCCAGCGCGCGTGATTACAGCGGCAATGAAGGCATCGGTGCGCGCGACCTGAAGATCACCCTGCTGTAGCAGCAACGGCTACGCGCTGGGGCGGCGGCCTCAGGCACCGACGCGCGCGCGTTCGGCGTCCATGTCGGCCAATGGCCGCACTTCGATGCTGCCGAACCGTGACCACGGAAACTGCCGGGCGATGGCCAACGCTTCGTCGTGGTCGCGCGCGTTGATGAGGTTGAAGCCAGCCAGCAGTTCGTGGGTTTCGGCGAAGGGGCCGTCGGTGATCCGCGCCTGGCCCTGGCGGGTGCGCAGGGTGCGCGCACTGTCCACCGGCTGCAGTTGCTGGGCCAGCACCAGGGTGCCCTTGGCCTGCAGGGCATCGGCATGCTGCAGGCAATCATGCATGAGGCGATCGTATTCCTCGCCGGGCAGGGCCTGCAGCAGGCCTTCGTCGATATAGATCAGCAGCAGGAATTGCATGGCTGGACCGCTCCTGGGCAGGGGCGGCCATGATGCCGCAGCCGGCGCGACGGATGTGTTGCAGCGCGGCACGACGGAGCCGGAAATTTATTCTGCAGGCGTGTCGATTTCCGCCCCGCTGGGTCGTCGTAACCAGTGAAGGGCCCGCCAACCGGCGCGCCCACCCGGAGCAGACCGATGAAAGTAATGGTATTCGTCAAAGCCACCCCGGCCACCGAGGCCGGGCAGATGCCCACCGAAGCAGAAATCCGCGCCATGGGCGCCTTCAACGAGGCGCTGGTGCAGGCCGGGATCATGCTGGCCGGCGAGGGCCTGCACCCGACCTCGCGTGCGCGCCGGGTGGCCTTCGGGGAGGCGGCCCCGCGGGTGATCGACGKCCCCTTCGCCGAAACCGGCGAGCTGGTCTGCGGCTACTGGCTGTGGCAGGTGCGCTCGCTGGACGAAGCCACCGAATGGCTCACCCGCGCGCCGTTCGGTCCGGGCGCCGTCGTGGAGCTGCGCCCGGTCTTCGGCCCGGAGGATTTCGGCGCGGCCTTCACCCCCGAATTACAGGCGCAGGAACAGCGTCTGCGCGACCGTCTCGACAGCGGCCATTGAGAGGAGAATCCCGATGAAACTGATCCCGTTCCTGAGCTTCAACGGCACTACCCACGAGGCAATGGCGTTCTACGCCCAGGTCCTCGGCGGCAAGGTCGTCTCGGAAATGAAGTACCGCGACATGCCGCCGATGGAAAGCGCCGAGGGCTGTGGCGAGATGCCGCCGGAAACCCTGGACCACGTCGCCCACAGTCAGCTGGAGGTGGACGGCGCAATCCTGATGGCCGCCGACGGTCCGTCCCCGGCGGGTGAGAACAGCACCACGATCAACGTCGATGTCGATTCCATCGACGAAGCCGAGCGCGTGTTCAAGGCGCTGGCCGAGGGTGGCCAGGTAAAGATGCCGATCGGCGAGACCTTCTGGGCGCATCGCTGGGGCTTTCTGATCGACCGCTACGGCAAGCCGTGGATGGTCAACTGCATGAAGCAGCCCTGATCCCTCTTTCCTTTCAAGGATGTTGTGCCATGACCGATTCGCCACAGATGATCTTCGTCAACCTGCCCGTGCGCGACCTGGAGGCCTCCAAGGCCTTCTTCGCCGCTCTGGGCTACAGCTTCAATCCCACCTTCACCAATGCCGATGCCGCCTGCATGATCATCAGCGACAGCATCTTCGTGATGCTGCTGGTGGAGCGCTTCTTCAGCCAGTTCACCGCCAAGCCGATCAGTGATGCGCGCCTGCAGACCGAGGTGATCACCTGCCTGTCGGCGTCCAGCCGCGCGGACGTGGACGCATGGGTGGACAAGGCGCTGCAGGCCGGCGCCAGCGAGCCACAGCCGGCGCGCGATTATGGCTTCATGTACCAGCGCGGTTTCCAGGACCTGGATGGGCACCTCTGGGAAATCGCGCATATGGACGGTGCGCCGGGCTGATGCGGCGCCGTGCTTGTGCGGGGTCGACACTGATGCTGTGATCGCGTCCATGGACACCGCACTCTCGCACCGTTTGGACACCCTCTGGCGCATGGAGGCGCCGGTCCTGATCGCGCGCCTGGCCCGGATGCTGGGAGGCGATGTCGGGCGTGCCGAAGAACTGGCCCAGGACACCTGGCTGGCCGCGCTGGAGCGCTGGCCGGCGCAGGGGGTTCCGGACAACCCGGGAGCCTGGCTGATGACCACGGCGCGCAATCGTGCCATCGACGTGCTGCGGCAGCACCAGCGCGTGGCCGGCCAGCATGCCCGGTACGCCAGCGAACTGGAGCCGCAGCCGCTGCCATCCCCCGATGACAGCGATGCGCTGCAGGACGACATCGGCGATGACCTGCTGCGTTTGATGTTCGTGGCCTGCCACCCGGTGCTGTCGCCCGATGCGCGGGTGGCGCTGACCTTGCGCCTGCTGGGCGGGCTGACCACCGAGGAGATTGCGCGCGCGTTCCTGCAACCCGAACCCACCCTTGCCCAGCGCATCGTGCGTGCCAAGCGCACCCTTGCCGCCCGTGAGGTGCCGTTCGAAGTGCCGCGCCAGGCCGCATTGCCCGAGCGGCTGGCCTCGGTGCTGGAGGTGGTGTACCTGATCTTCAACGAAGGCTATGCCGCCAGTGCCGGCGATGACTGGATGCGTCCGGCGCTGTGCGAGGAGGCGTTGCGGTTGGGTCGGGTGCTGCTGCACCGGCTGCCGGCCTGGCCGCAGATCCACGGACTGGTGGCGTTGATGGAACTGCAGGCCTCGCGCGCGGCCGCGCGCGTGGATGCACACGGCGCGCCGATCCTGCTGCCTGAGCAGGACCGGACGCGCTGGGACTGGCTGCAGATCGCGCGTGGCCAGGCGGCACTGCAGCAGGCGATCGCACTCGGCGGCGGCGAGGATCCCTACGTACTGCAGGCGTTGATCGCCGACTGCCACGCCCGCGCGCGCCGCGTGCAGGACACCGACTGGGCTGGCATGGCCACGCTCTACCAACGKCTGGCGCGCCAGCAACCTTCGCCGGTGATCGAGTTGAACCGGGCCGTGGCGGTCTCGCGTGCCGAGGGCGCTGCCGCCGCCTGGCCGCTGGTGGAACGCCTGGCGCAGGACGGCCGGCTGCAGGACTACGCGCCGCTGGCGGCGGTGCAGGGCGACCTGCTGGCGCAGTTGGGGCGGGGCGAGGAGGCGCGCGCGGCGTTCCTGCGCGCGGCCGGCTTGACCGCCAACGCGCGCGAAAAGGCCCTGCTTGAGGCCCGGGCCGCTGCCGTCCCCATGGGCTGACGATATCGCAGCTTGCTCGCAGATAGGCGAGGGGCTATCGTTGCGCCCATTCATGAAACCGGTGCCGTCTTCGGACCCGGTCACACAAGGGACGCAGGCAGATGTTTTCAGGGAAGAAGCGGGCGCGCGCGCCACGCGCGTGGCTGTTGTTGTGCGTCATCGCCTTCTCCGGCATGGCCCACGCTGCCGACAAGTCGCAGCAGGTTTACTGGGCCGGGTTCGCCTTCACCGGCCAGGCCAATGCGCGCACTGACGTCGCCCCGCACAGCACCGCGGTGATCGAACGGCGCGGTGCCGAAGCGCTCAACCAGCAGCTCGGCGGCGCCCTGCGCCGACAGCCGCCGGCCCACCTGCAGCTGATCAGCGACCAGCTGGCCAAGCTCGATGGCACCACCAGCGCCACGGTGCTGGCCGCCGCGCTGGATCGCGAACTGGTCTCGGTCGAACCGATCGGCGACCAGTACAAGGTGCTGGTGGAAGTGGCGCTGCAGGCGCTGTTCTTCGACTTCCGCGAGCGCCAGGTGATCGCCTCCTATCCGCTCACCCTGCAGCGCATCGACCTGCGCGAGGACCGTCCGGACGAGGACGAGATCAACGCGATCGTGGCCGACCTGCTGTACGGCAGCGCCGCCAGCAGCCTGCCCGCGGTGCTGGCCCAGACCCTGTCCGGCGCACAGCTGCCCAACGCGTCGGTGCGTCGCCTGCAGGTGGGTGCGGTGACGCTGTCCGACGCGGCCCGCGCCAAGCTGCCCAACCCGTCGCTGGAAGCCCCGTTGCGCGCCACGCTGGCCCATGAGCTGTCCAAGACGCTCTCGTCCAACACCGGCATCGGCCTGCTGCCGCCGGCCACTGGCGAGGCGATCGGCGGTGCGATGGCCGCGCGCTTTGCCGACGGCAAGGTGTACCAGCTGAAAATCCCCGAGCCGGACTACGTCATCAAGCTGCAGCTGGATGCGATGAAGAGTGGCGTGATCAGCGAAACCGCGGCGATGAAGACGATGCTGTTTGGCGCGTTCTTCCAGGTCTCGGTGGTCGAACCGTTCTCCGGCAAGGTCTTCTTCGACCAGCCGCTGCGCAAGGGCGCCACCAAGGTGGTGCCGGTGACCCAGTGGCAGGTCGACCAGTGGTCGGCCAGCTATGAAACCGTGCTGGCCGGGCTCGATGCCTTCGCCGGCGCTGCGGCCAAACGCGCCGATTCGCGCGCCTGGCTGGACGAACAGAAGCCGGGCGGACGCCCGCTGCAGCAACAGACCCAGGCCCTCCAGGAGTTGATCAAATCATGTCGTTGATTCGTGCCGTTCTGCTGATTCTCATTGCGCTGATGGTGGCCGCGCCGGTCGCTGCGCAGACCGCCAGTTCGCGTGGCACCGGCTCGGCCAGTTACGGCCTTCGGCTGAGCGCCGATACCCGTGCCCAGGCCCTGAACAAGGCCAAGGTCAATGCACTGGAGGCCTACATCGCCGAATCCGGTGCGGCCAAGCTGCGCCTGTTCGAAGCGCGTCGCCCGGAGTTCATCGGCGAGATCGACCGCTACGTGCTGTCGACCGTGCCGTTGTCCGAAGACGAAGACAAGAAGGCCAAGACCTACTCGGTCACCGTGCGCGCCGAGATCAACACCACCCTGCTGCAGACCAAGCTGGATGCCGGCTCGGCCGTGGCCGGTGCGCGCAGCAGCGAGCGCTCGCTGCTGACCTTCCTGTTCATGGCGCGCTCGCAGGACACCGTGCAGTCCTTCCAGGACAAGGAATACCGTCGCGTCGACGCCAGCCGCAGCTATGACGAGAAGACCCGCGAAGGCGACAGCTTCCGTGGCAACTCGGTCAGCACCAATGGCAGCATCAACCAGAACGCGTCGGTGTCGGTCACCAGCGGCGGCAGCACCACCGCGCGCAGCGACAACATCAGCTGGAAGGTGGCCAACGCCGCCGAGGTCAACACCGCCATGACCGGTGCCTTCAGCAGCGCCGGCTACGAAGTGGTCGAAGCGGAGTACGTCGAAGGCGAAAGCCGCGGCCTGCTCAGCATCGAGCGCATCCGCAAGGACTTCAGCACCGGCAACGACCTGTCCGCCGCCACCCTGCGCGACACCGCCAACGGCATCCGCGCGGCCAACATCCCGTACATCGCGGTGGGCACGCTGGACATCGGCATGCGCGACCGCGACCCGGCCTCGGGCAACACCCGCGTGTACGTCACCGTGACCGGCAAGGTACTGGACGTGACCGGTCGCTTCCCGCGCACCGTGTCTTCGGTCGGTCCGGTGCAGTACGCCGGCCTGGGCCCGAATGAAACCGTCGCCCGCACCAATGCACTGCGCGAAGCCGCCGAACAGGCTGCCCAGCAGATGATCAACGAACTCAACGTCAAGGCCGTGCGCTGATCCAGCGCGGGTTGTCTCTTCTGCCGGCCAGCGGCCGGCAGCTACCGTCGTCAAACAAGGACTACACCATGATCCGCAAGACCCTTATCGCACTGGCCATCGCCACCACCTTCGCCGCACCGGCACACGCCCAGCTCGGCAAGCTCAAGGGCCTGGTCGGCGGCGGCGACAGCGCCGCGTCCAGCAGCGCCGGTGCCCCGGACGAAGCCGCGCAGGAAGCGCTGGTGCGTCGTTTCGTCAGCTCGCAGTCGCATTCGCTGCAGGCCCAGACCTCCTTCGCCAAGGCCTTCGGCCTGGCCGAGCAGGTGCAGCTGCTGGAAGCCGAGCGCCAGGCGCTGTCGTCCGGGTCGGTCAACGTGGAGCAGATGAAGAAGTCGGTCTCGGTCAGCGAAAAGGCCCAGGCCGCCATCGACGAGCGCGTTGCTGCCCAGCCGGAACTCAACGCCGAGTCGAAGAAGCATTACGCCGACGGCCTGGTGTCGCTGGTGGCCTCCGCTGCCGAAGGCCAGAAGCTGAGCGGTGAAGCCAACAACTTCGCCAGCGGCATGAAGAACCTCGGTGCCACCCAGCTGGCCACCGTGGGCCGCAAGCTGGCCGCCGGTGCATGGGTGGCCAAGGAATCGCCGGGCTACCTGAAGGGCCTGTATTCCTCGTCCAAGGCGGCGATGACCTTTGCCCGTGCCAGCAAGATCAAGCTGCCGAGCAACGCCGACGCCATGCTCGACGGCCTGAACTGATCCAGGACGGCCACGCATGCAGACCTCTCTCCGACTGTTGAGCCTGGCCCTGACCGCCACCCTGCTTGCCGCCTGCGGCAAGCAGGAGGAGGCGGTGGCGCCGGTCCCGGCCAAGCCTGAAACCAAGCTGGCCCAGCCGGCCGAAGAACAGCCGCTGCGCGGCGCGCCGGACTTCGGCGGCACCACCCAGGTGGCGCGCGAAGCCGACGGTATCGGCAGCACGCCGGAACTGGCGGTGCTGGCTGCGCTGCAGTCGGCGGTGGCACAGGTCAATGGCGTGCGCGTGGCCAGCCAGATGCAGGGCATTCGTGCCGGACTGCATGTGGACGTGGACGGCGAACACGTCGGCGATATCCGCGCCGACGCGTTTTCCCAGCAGATGATCGCCGCCTCGCAGGGGGCGGTGCTGGGATATGAAATCCTCTCGCAGGAAGAAGTCACCCAGCTGGATGAAGAAGTGGTGGCGCGCGTGCGTGCCAGCGATGCCGGCTTCACCTACTCCGCCTCGGCCTCGGCCAGCGGTTCAGGCCAGGCCAGTGCCGACGCCAGTGGTGGCGGCGGTTCGGCCTCGGCCAGCATCAAGGAAAGCTACAAGGAACAGGCCCAGGTAGAGGCCAAGCGCGGCGCACAGTCGTTCGAGTCCGACCTCAACCGTCGCACGCTGCGCAGTTACTGGAAGGTGCGGATCAAGGCGGATATCGCCAAGTACCGCGCCCCGGACGAACAGGGCAGGCCGAAGATCGTGGTGGCCGAGCCGCATGTGCGCGCCGGTACCTACGCGGTCGGCGACGGCCGCGTCAGCAGCGACGAAGTAGCCCGCGCGATCCGTGCGCGCCTCAACGACACCCTGACCCAGACCAAGCGTTTCATCGTGCTCGATCGCGAGTTCGGCGCCGAGATGCAGGCCGAGATCGACCACATCAACAGCGGCAACGTGCGCCTGCAGGACACCGCGCGGCTGGGCCAGCAACTGGCCACCGATCTGATCCTCATCCCGAGCATCGAGCGCTTCGAGTACCCGCGCAGCGTGCGCCAGCTGCGCATGTCCGATCGCCAGGTCAGCTCGTATTCCGGTGGCGGTCGCATCACCCTGCGGCTGATCAACGCGGCCACCGGCGAGGTGGTGATGTCCGACAGCTTCGACCACCAGCTGGCCTCGACCGGCCCGAGCACGCTGCCGCGTGTGGTAGATGGCAAGGGCATGGCGGCGGCGATGATGGATTCGCTGTCCGGCCAGATCGGCAGCGCGATCATCACCGAGATCTTCCCGGTGTCGGTGGTGTCGATGAGCGGTGACCAGGTGGTGCTCAGCCAGGGCGGCGATTCGCTGCAGGTTGGCCAGCGCTGGCAGGCGGTGATGCTGGGCGAGGCGTTGAAGGACCCGCAGACCGGCCGTTCGCTGGGCCGCACCGAGACGCCGTGCTGCACCGTGCGTATCGACCGCGTGGCCTCGCAGACCTCCTACGGCACCATTGAAGGGGGCGCCGATCTGGGCGGTGCGACCTTCAAGCCTGGCGCGATCGAGCTGCGCCAGAAGGCGGCCCCGGTGAAGGCTGCGGCGACCGCCTCGTCCGGTGGGGCGACCAAGCCGGCCGCGAAACGTTCGGCGGCCCCCAAGCCGGCGGCACCGGCAGAAGATCCCAACTGGTAACGCATCGCCTACACTCGGGATCTACGTGGTCCCGTTGTGGAGAGAGCGATGAAACGAGTAGTACTGAGCGTGCTGGCGCTGTCGGTGTCCAGCGCGCTGATGGCGGCAACGCCGAAGTTCGACGGCGCGCGGATCTCCGCCGACGTCAAGGAACTGGCCTCGGACGCCTACGAAGGGCGTTCGCCGGCCACCGCCGGTGAAGAGAAAACCGTTGCCTACCTGAGCCGGCAGTTCGCGGCGGCCGGCCTGCAGCCGGGCGGCGACCTCAAGGACGGCAAGCGTCTGTGGACCCAGGCCGTGCCGCTGCGCAAGGGCGATATCGTCGGCACGCCGAGCCTGTCGCTGGCCGGCAAGGGCAAGCCGCAGGTGCTCAGCCAGGGCAAGGAAATCGCCGTGCGCGCCGCCATGAACGGTGCCTCCGAAGTAGATATCAAGAATGCGCCGCTGGTCTTCCTCGGCTACGGCGTCAACGCACCGGAGCGCCACTGGGACGACTTCAAGGGCGTGGACCTGAAGGGCAAGATCGCCGTGGTGCTGATCAACGACCCGGACTTCGAAAGCGGCCAGGGCGACTTCGACGGCAAGGGCATGACCTACTACGGTCGCTGGACCTACAAGTACGAAGAAGGCGCGCGCCAGGGCGCACTCGGCGTGCTGATCGTGCACGAAACCGCACCGGCCTCCTATGGCTGGGCCACCGTGGCCGGTTCCAACACCAACACCATGTTCGACGTGGTCCGCGACAACCCGGCCGAGGCGCATCCGCTGCTGGAAGGCTGGATCCAGCGCGACCTGGCCGTGGAGCTGTTCAAGCGCGCGGGCCTGGATTTCGAGACGCTCAAGCAGCAGGCGCAGACCCGCGACTTCAAGCCGGTGGAACTGAAGGGCGAAACCTTCTCGGCCAAGTACGCGGTCAAGTCCGAGGTGATCACCTCGCACAACGTGGCCGCACGCCTGGAAGGCAGCAGGCATCCGGACGAGACCGTCGTATACAGCGCGCACTGGGATCACATCGGCGTGGGCAAGCCCGACGCCAACGGCGACACCATCTTCAACGGCGCGCTGGACAACGCCAGCGGCACCGCCTCGCTGGTCGAACTGGCGCGCGGCTTTGCCAAGGGCAAGCGCCCGGAGCGTTCGGTGCTGTTCCTGGCGGTCACCGCCGAGGAGAAGGGCCTGCTCGGCTCGGAGTATTACGCCAGCCATCCGCTGTACCCGCTGAGCAAGACGGTGGCGGTGATCAACATGGACGGCATGGCGCCGTTCGGGCCCTCGCGTGATTTCGGCATCTACGGCTCGGCCAAGCTGGAACTGCTGGACCAGCTCAAGGACGTGGCCAAGGGCTGGGACATCCGCTACACCCCGGACCCGAAGCCGGAAGCGGGCCTGTTCTTCCGCTCCGACCACTTCCCCTTCGCCAAGCGCGGCGTGCCGGCCGTGTCCTACTCGGCCGGCCAGGACTGGGTGGACGGCGGCGTGGCCGCAGGCAAGGCCGCCTCGGACGACTACACCGCCAAGCGCTACCACCAGCAGGGCGATGAGTGGCAGCCGGACTGGACCTTCGCCGGCGCCTCGCGCGACCTGGAAGTGCTGTACACCCTGGGCAACCAGCTGGCCAATTCGCGGGCCTGGCCGAACTGGAGCGACGATTCCCAGTTCCGTGCGCCGCGCGATGCCAGCGCCGCCGAGCGGAAATAAGCCGACCCTCCCCACCGGCATCGCCGGTGGGGACGCCGCTTGCCCGGCTTCATCCCCTCATTTCCCGCCTTCGTCGCATGCCGCTTGTTCCCGGCGGTGGCAGGGCTATGCTCGCCTCACACCCTATGTGAAGACGCCGCCGTGCTCCCCAGCCTCGCTCTGATTCTCCGCATCCTGTTGGCCTGGGCCGCCGCGATCGTCGTGGCCGGTTTCGTGTGGAGTGGCATCTTCAGCGGCATGGACGACGGACCCGGCTGGGTCTTCGGCCTGCTGGCGATGTTCCTGATGGTCACCGCGATCGGCAGCTGCATCACCCACCTCCGCCGGGTCTGGCTGGTGGCCGGGCACCTGGACGGGACGACCCTGTCCAGCCGCCAACGCCGCCAGATCGAACTGCCGATGGATGCGGGCCCGGCCTTCGCGCTGCTGGAAAAGGCCATCGCCGAACTACCGCGGGTGGAAGACATCGAAAGCGCCGCCGGCAGCCTGCAGGTGCGCGCKTACGTACGTCGTGTTGATCCCTACAACGGCCGCCCGCCGTCGCGCTGGAACCTGCCGGCACGGCTGGCGATCCGCCGCAACAGCGTGCTGGCCACGGTCACCCCGGGGCAGGGCACCAGCAGCGTCACCCTGCTGTTCGAACCCGATGCCGGGGTCTGGGCCGACCTGCTGGCGGTGGACGAAGGCAGCAACTACGAGAACGCCGAAGCGGTCAGCCGCGCCATCACCCGCCGCGTGTCCGAGCAGCGCCGTGACGAGCAGGCCGCGGCCGAGCAGACCTCCACCGAAAAGGAACTGTCGGTGGCCAAGCTCAACCTGCTGCATGCCCAGGTCGAGCCGCACTTCCTCTACAACACGCTGGCCAACGCGCAGGTGCTCACCCGCACCGATCCCCCGCGTGCCGACCAGATGCTGGGCCATCTCATCCAGTACCTGCGCAGCTCGCTGCCGAGTGTGGACGAATCGATGTCCACCCTGCGCGTGGAGCTGGAGCGTGCCCAGGCCTACCTGGAAATCCTCAAGATCCGCATGGGTGCCCGACTGGCGTTGCAGGTCGATGTGGCGCCGGCACTGCTGGACCTGCCGCTGCCGTCGATGGCGCTGCAGACCCTGGTGGAAAACGCGATCAAGCACGGCCTGGAACCCAAGCCCGGCGGTGGCACGGTCTGGATCATCGCGCGCCCCTTCGACGACCACGTGACCCTGACCGTGGCCGACGACGGGCTGGGCTTCGGGCACGGCAGCAGCGGCACCGGCATCGGCTTGAAGAACCTGCGCGAACGGCTGCGGCTGACCTGCGGCGAACGCGCCGGCGTGGCCATTGTGTCCAACTTCCCCAGCGGCGTGGCCGCCACCATTACCCTGCCGCGTGATGCGCGCGAGGCGATCCATGCAGCTTGATGCCCTCATCGCCGAAGACGAAGACCTGCTGCGCCAGTCGCTCGTGGCCCAGCTGCAGCGGTTGTGGCCGGAACTGCGGCTGGTGGCCGAATGCGAAGACGGTGCCTGCGCGCTGGAGAAGCTGGCCGAGCTCAAGCCGGACCTGGCCTTCCTGGACATCCGCATGCCCGGCATCACCGGCATCGACGTGGCCCGCGCGTTGCCGGACATCAGCCCGCGCACGCAGGTGGTGTTCGTCACCGCCTACGACCAGTACGCCATCGATGCCTTCGAGCAGGGTGCGATGGACTACCTGCTCAAGCCGGTCAGCGACGAGCGCCTGCTCGCCACCCGCGAGCGCATCCTGGCGCGCATGCAGCAGGGCCGGCCCGACAGCGCGATGCTCGAGCAACTGCTGCAGCGGCTGGGCCACAGCGGCGCCAGCGCGCCAAGCACGCCGCCGCTGGCCTGGATCACCGCCAGCAACGGCCGCGATACGCAGCTGATCATGCTGGAGGACGTGCTGTACTTCCGTGCCGACAGCAAGTACACCACGGTGGTCACCGAGCAGKGCGAAAGCCTGCTGCGCACGCCGCTGCGCGAGTTGCTGGACGTGCTGGACCCGCAGCGTTTCCGCCAGGTGCATCGTTCCACCATCGTCAACATGAAAGCGGTGGCGGCGGTGAGTCGCGATGAGAGCGGGCGCGGCCAACTGCGCCTGAAACACCGCGCCGAGCTGCTCAGTGTCAGCCAACCGTTCATGAGCCTGTTCCGCGGCATGTAAGCCACCCGTCCACCCCAGCCTGGAGCGACCATGCGCCACGTACTTATCCTGTGCACCGCCGTGCTGGCCATCGCCGGCTGCGCACAATCCAACAACACCTCGGTCACCCGCGTGCGTGCCAATGGCGTAGATGTGCTCTACAGCAAGAGCACGGTGGTGGACGGGGTGGCACAGTTCGAGTGCATCGCCAGCAGCAGTGGCCAGTGCCACTACCTGGTGCTGGCCCCGGGCTGCAAGACCGATGCGGCCTGCACACAGGCGCCCTTGCGGCGCCTGTCGGTGGCGGTCGGCAAGACCGAACGGGTGCCCGATCTGCCCAAGGGATTCAGCCTGTGCGTCAGCGGGCAGCCCAAAGAACAATGCCACCGTGAGTGATCACGGTGGCATCGTGGCTCCCCCCGGATTCCGGGACGGCTAGAAGGCCGGTTGCAGGTGCAGGTTGCCGCGGTGGTCCTGCTCACCCACATGGTTGAGCTGGCCGACCAGTTCCGAATGCTGCTTCATCCGGCCGATCTCGCGCATGATGCGGATGTCTTCATGGCGCAGCTCGCGGCGGGCGGTAACGGCCTGCTTGTAGTCGAGCACTTCCGGATACAGCTGGGCCATGTCCAGCGCCTCGGCCACGCATTCCACGGTGTCGGCGTCGGAGGTGATCCGCGCGCGGCTGTTGAAGGCCTTCATCCAGCGCTCGAAGCCGGCGGTATGGTCGAACATGTTGGCCATGAACCAGATCACGAACAGGATCGAGATCCACGACCCGAACACGATCACCACGCGGGTGAAGGTGATATGGAAGTCGTCGCGCCACAGGTAGTTGCTGATCAGGCCGAGGATCAGCAGCGAGGAGGCCTGCCAGCCCACGATGGAGGCCATCAGCCACTGGCCCTTGGCCTTGGCCAGCACCTCCACTTCCTCGCGGATCTGCTGCTCGCTCTTGTTACGCCAATGCGCGACCTGTTTTTCGAACGGGCTGTTGTACAGCTCGTTGTCCTGCAACAGCAAACCCAAACCCTTGAACAAAGCGATCATGACGTGCTCCTTCTGGAACGTGCGACAGCGCATTGGGTAAACGTGAGGCGGATTCAGTTCTAGCACTTCCAGCGGACCGTGCAATGGGTGCGGTGCGAAGCCGGAGGAGGGCTTTTTCTGAATGGGCAGACGGTGGTGCAGCGCACCATTGCGCGCGTGGCCTGCGACAAGATGTCGCACGCATTTTCGTGCTGCGGTTGCACATGAAACGGGGGCTGAGCCGCCAGGCTCGCTGGGGGCTGCGTGATCGGCCAGAATCAGGGCGGACCGCGCAGCCTGCGGTCGTCTCCGCCCCCTTTGGATCTGTGATGCCGCCACTGCTGCAACGTCTTTCCCGCCCCGTCACCGCGCCCATCCGGCGTTGGGTACTGGGGGCCTTCCCGCGCGGCCAGAGCGGGATCGACTACGACCAGCCGCTGGGCGATCCGGGCTGGTTCGGGCCGCACAGCGTGACCTGGCGGGTGCATTCGGAGTTTCCGGGGATGCTGGCCGGGGGGCTGTGCGCGTTGATGCTGCAGACGTTGCATCCGCTGGCGCTGGCCGGGGTGTATGACCATTCCAACTTCCGCGACGATCTGGTCGGGCGGTTGCGCCGGACCACGGCGTTCGTGGCTGGCACCAGCTATGCGCCGTCCGGCGAGGTGGAGGCGCTGGTGGCCAAGGTGAAGCGTATTCATGCGCAAGTACGCGGGCAGACGCCCGACGGTCGCGTGTATTCCGCCGACGATCCGGCGCTGCTGACCTGGGTGCATGTGACCGAGGCCTACGGCTTCCTGCAGGGCTGTCGCCGCTATTGCCGTGAGGTGCCGGTGGCGATCGCCGACCAGTATTACGGCGAGTACAAGCGGGTGGCCGAGGCGTTGGGCGCCACGGAGGTGCCGGCTACGGAAGCGGAGGTGGACGCGTATTTCGCCCGGCAGTTGCCGCAGTTGCGTTTCGATGCGCGCTCGCGCGAGGTGCTGGCGGTGTTGTCGGGCATTCGTCTTCCGGTGCCGATGGCGGGGCTGTCGCGCGAGCTGTTCCTCGGCGCGGGGGCGGCGCTGTTGCCGGGCTGGGCCGAGGCGATGCTGGAGCGCACGGCGGTGCAGCGCGCACAGTCCCGTACCTCGGGGCGGGTGCTGCGTGCGATGGCGCCGTTGTTCCGGCGTGCGTTGCAGGATGGGTTGGCGACACGTGCCTGTACGCGGATGGGCGTGCCGGGGAGTGTGTTGGGTGAGTGGGGGTGATGCATAAGAGCCTTCTTGTCTGCGCGCCAGCGGGCGGGGCGGGGGTGTGTGGGTTCGCGGGACACGCCGCAAGTACGTCCGTGTAGGCTCCCAAGCCGCATCCATGCGGCTTGAGGGTCCCGCGAACCCACACACCCCCACCCTCGACAGTTGGCTGGTGGCCATGGGCAAGACTTGAAGGCACAAAGCGAAGGGCACAGAGCAAAGAAGCGCGGGGCACAGAAGCGAAGCGGCGCAGTTCAAGAATCACGGTCCGATGCGGGCCTGCGCGGCGATTTTCCCTCGGCTGTTTCGGTGCGCAACGGCACACTCCCGCCCGTACCCGCCCAAGCCAGTAGAAGCGCACACCCTCTGCTATTGATCTGGCTTCTGCTCTTCAACGCATAAAGCAGCAGCAGGGAGACAAAAAAACGGGCGCCGAAGCGCCCGTTTTTCTGCATTTCATCGCAACGCGATAAAACCCATCACCACACTTTGACCCGCTTGTCCGGCGCCAGGTACAGCTTCTGGCCTTCCTTCACCTCGAAGGCCGGGTACCACGCGTCCAGGTTGCGCACCGTCAGCGCGCGGAACTGGCCCGGTGCATGCACGTTGGTCAGCAGCGAATTGCGCAACGCCTGCTCGCGCGCCTTGCTGCGCCAGGCCTGCGCGAAGCCCAGGAAGAAGCGCTGATCGGGCGTGAAGCCTTCCAGCGTCTGCCCCGGCTTGCCCTGCAGCGAC
This sequence comes from Stenotrophomonas sp. P5_B8, assembly GCF_054049855.1. NCBI lineage: Bacteria > Pseudomonadati > Pseudomonadota > Gammaproteobacteria > Lysobacterales > Lysobacteraceae > Stenotrophomonas > Stenotrophomonas sp. P5_B8. Next base: position 15,490 of record NZ_JBFULO010000045.1, read on the forward strand.
AACTGGTACGCATCGTAGGCCGTGGCCAGACCGGCTACGTCGGCGATGTTCTCGCCCAGCGTCAGACGCCCGTTCACCGACACGCCCGGGAACGGCTGGTAGCTGCTGAACTGCGCCGCCAGCGCATCGCCGGCCGCGTTGAACTTCTTCAGATCGTCCGGCGTCCACCAGTTGTGCAGCTTGCCGGTCTCATCGAACAGCGCACCGGCATTGTCGAACCCGTGGCTGATCTCGTGGCCGATCACCGCACCGATCGCACCGTAGTTGACCGCATCATCGGCCGCACCGTCGAAGAACGGCGGCTGCAGGATCGCGGCCGGGAACACCAGCCGGTTCTCCAGCGGCACGTTCATCGCGTTGATCGTCTGCGGCAGCATCGCCCACTCGCTGTGGTCCACCGGCTTGCCGAGCTTGGCGATGTTGCGCTGGTATTCGAACTGCTCGGCGCGCGCCGCATTGCCCAGCGCGTCGTCGCGCTTGATTTCAAGGCCGGTGTAGTCGCGCCACGTGTCCGGGTAGCCCATGCCGACGGTCAGCCCGGCCACCTTGGCCTTGGCGTGCGCCTTGGTCTGCGGCGACATCCAGTCCAGCGCATCGATGCGCTTGGCGAACGCGGCGATGATGTTCTTGGCCATTTCATCGGCACGTGCCTTGGTGGCCGGGTCGAAGTGACGCTCCACGTACAGTTTGCCGATCGCCTCGCCGACGGCGTGGTTGCTGTCGTCCACCGCACGCTTCCAGCGCTCGCTCTGCTGCGGCGTGCCGTTGAGGGTGGTGCCGTGGAAGGCGAAGCGCGCGTCGGCGAAGGCCTTGGGCAGGTACGGCGCGGCGCGGTCCAGCGCGTGGAACGCCAGGTAGTCCTTCCACACGTCCAGCGGCTCGGTGGCCACCAGGCGCGAAATGCCGGCCACGGCCTTGGGCTGCCACACGATGAAGTCCTGCTGCGCATCCAGCTTGGCCCCGGCCAGGAAGGCCGGCCAGTCCATGCCCGGCGCCTTCGCGCTCAGGTCGGCCTGCTTCCAGGCGTTGGCGCCCTTGGCCACGTCGTTGGTGTCTTCCTGGGTGGCATGGGCCTGGGCGATTTTGGTCTCCAGCGCCAGGATGCGCTGCGCCTTGGCCGCCGGATCGGCGACGCCGGCCAGCTGCAGCATCTGCGCGATATAGGCCTGGTACTGCTTGCGCAGCTCGGCCATGCGGCCACCCTGCAGGTAGAAATCGCGGTCCGGCAGGCCCAGGCCGCCCTGCACCAGGTAGGGCGCGTTGCGGTCCGGCTGCAGCAGGTCCACCGACACCCACACCCCGAACAGGCGGTCGGTGTAGAAG
>NZ_JBFULO010000046.1:0-16643 GCF_054049855.1 Stenotrophomonas sp. P5_B8
GTGATCGACCAGGTGTTCGACCTGTTCGACAAGCTCGGCGCCACCAATGAGCAGCTCGACTTCCCGATCGTCTACGCCTCGGCCCTGAACGGCTATGCCGGCCTGGAAGACACCGTGCGCGACGGCGACATGACCCCGCTGTACGAAGCGATCATGCAGCACGCGCCGATGCCGGAAGTGGATCCGGAAGGTCCGTTCCAGATGCGCATCAGCCAGCTGGACTACAACAACTTCGTGGGCGTGATCGGCATCGGCCGCGTGCAGCGCGGCACCCTGAAGAAGAACATGCAGGTCGCGGTCATCGATCGTGAAGGCAAGAAGCGCAACGGCAAGGTCGCCCAGGTGCTGGGCTTCCTGGGCCTGGAGCGCATCGAGCAGGACACCGCCGAAGCCGGCGACATCGTCGCCATCTCCGGTATTCCGGAACTGACCATCTCCGACACCCTGTGCCACCCGGATACCCCGGAAGCCCTGCCGGCGCTGACCGTCGATGAACCGACGATCTCGATGACCTTCCAGGTCAACAACTCGCCGTTCGCGGGCAACAAGGACCTGTCCGGTGGCAAGTTCCTGACCAGCCGCCAGATCAAGGATCGCCTGGACCGCGAGCAGGTCCACAACGTGGCCCTGAAGGTCGAACAGCTGGAAGACGCCGACAAGTTCCTGGTCTCCGGCCGTGGCGAACTGCACCTGTCGGTGCTGATCGAGAACATGCGTCGCGAAGGCTACGAGCTGGCCGTGTCGCGTCCGGAAGTGATCATCAAGCAGATCGACGGCCAGGCCATGGAGCCGATCGAACAGCTGGTGGTGGACATCGAAGAGCAGCACCAGGGCGGCGTCATGGAAAAGCTGGGCACCCGCAAGGGCCAGCTGAAGAACATGGAGCCGGACGGCAAGGGCCGTGTGCGCCTGGAATACCAGATCCCGGCCCGTGGCCTGATCGGCTTCCAGAACGAGTTCAAGACCCTGACCCAGGGTTCTGGCCTGCTGTTCCACGTGTTCGACCATTACGGCCCGAAGGAACAGGGTTCCATCGCCAAGCGCCAGAACGGCGTGATGATCGCCAATGCTCCGGGTGCTACCCCGGCGTACTCCCTGGGGCCGCTGCAGGAACGCGGCAAGCTGTTCGCTGCGGAAGGCGACAATGTGTATGAAGGCCAGCTGGTCGGCATCCACTCCAAGGACAACGACCTGACCGTCAACGCGATCAAGACCAAGCCGCTGACCAACATGCGCGCCTCGGGCAAGGACGATGCGATCCAGCTGACCCCGGCGATCAAGTACTCGCTGGAACAGGCCCTGGACTTCATCGAGGACGACGAGCTGGTCGAAATCACCCCGAAGGAAATCCGCCTGCGCAAGAAGGGGCTGACCGAAAGCGACCGCAAGAAGGCGTCGCGCGGCGGCTGATAGGATCCTGTCGTGACCGACAAGCCCTACAACCCGGATCCGCACAAGCATCCGGGTCTGCACCTGATCGCCTTGCTGGAAGCCAGCAAGGCGGCCTTGGCGCTGTTGGCGGCGACCGGGCTGGAAATGCTCGGTCCGCAGCCGTTGCGGGATGCGGTCAATGCCCTGATCCGGCGTTTCAGCCTGGACCCGGATCACGGCACCCTGCCCTCGCTGCTCAACATGATCAGCCCCGACGCGGTGCACCTGGCCGCCGCGGCCATGGTGGCCTACGGGGTGCTGCATCTTTTCGAGGCCTGGGGCCTCTGGCGTGCCAAAGCCTGGGCCTCCTGGCTGGGCTGCGTCACCGCCGGCATCTACCTGCCGTTCGATATCTACGCCATCGTCCGTCACCCTGGCTGGGCTTCATGGTCGGTCCTGGTGATCAATCTGATCGTGGTCGGCGTGCTCGCCCGCGATATCCGCAAACGCCACCGCAAGCTCAACGCCCTGCACTGAGTTGCCAAGCGTGGCACCGGCTGGTTAGCCTGAGCGCCGGTTCCCGGGACACCCTCATGCGTCTGACGCTGACATCGATGCTGATGCTCATGTCACTGTGTGGCTGCGCCCCTGCGCCGGCACCGGTGCATGCCAGCGAAGCGCGCGCCGCCCTGCCGACGACGTCACTCGATTCTCCCTTCCTCTATGCCGAGACCGACATCGCCGATCTGCAGGCGCAGATGTCTGCCGGTGCCCTGGACAGCGTGCATCTGACCGGCGCCTATCTGGAACGGATCGCACGGCTGGATCGTGCCGGTCCACGCTTGAACGCGGTGATCGAACTCAACCCCGACGCCCTCAAGGAAGCGGCCGCGCGCGATGCCGAACGCCAGCGCGGACAACTGCGCGGGCCCCTGCATGGCATTCCGCTGCTGCTCAAGGACAACATCGGCGCACGCCCGATGAGCAACAGCGCCGGCTCGTTGGCACTGGCCACGTTCCGCCCCGACGATGCCTTCCTGGTCACCCGCCTGCGCGCGGCCGGCGCGGTGATCCTGGGCAAGACCAACCTCAGCGAGTGGGCCAATTTCCGCTCCAGCCAGTCGATTTCCGGCTGGAGTGCGCGCGGCGGGCAGACCCGCAACCCCTATCGCCTCAGCCACAACCCCTGCGGCTCCAGCAGCGGCAGCGCGGTGGCCGTGTCGGCCAACCTGGCCGCTGCGGCGGTCGGTACCGAGACCGACGGCAGCATCGTCTGCCCGGCGGCGATCAACGGCGTGGTCGGACTCAAGCCGACCGTCGGACTGGTGAGCCGCGAAGGCATCATCCCGATTTCCTTCAGCCAGGACACCGCCGGCCCGATGGCGCGCAGCGTCGCCGATGCCGCCGCGCTGCTGACCGCGATGGCCGGCCGCGACGCGGCCGATCCGGCCACCGCGACCATGCCCGGGCGCGCGGTGTACGACTACACCTCACGGTTGAATCCGGACAGCCTGCGCGGCGCCCGTATCGGCGTGCTGTATGGCCCGCTCGACCAGCTGCCGGGCATCGGCCCGGCGCTGCAGCACGCCATCGCCGTGCTGCGCGAGGCCGGCGCGGTGGTGGTACCGGTGCAGCTGCCGACCCAGGGCCAATGGCAGGACGCCGAACGCCTCGTGCTGCTGCATGAGTTCAAGGCCGGCCTGCAGCGCTATCTGACCACCTACAAGGCCCCGGTGCGCGACCTGGACCAGGTCATCGCGTGGAACCGTAGCCACGCCGACAAGGAGCTGCTGCCATTCGGCCAGGACCTGATAGAAGCGGCGGCGGCGGTCGGCGGGCTGGGCAGCCCAGAGTACATCGCCGCCCGCACCGAGGCGCGCCGCCTGGCCGGTCCGGAGGGTATCGATGCAGCGCTGCGCGCGCAACAGTTGGATGCCCTGATCGCACCGACCACCGGCACCGCCTGGCCGATCCGCGCTGGCGCCGGCGACGACTTCCCCGGCGAGAGCTACAGCGCTGCTGCCGTGGCCGGTTACCCGAGCTTGAGCGTGCCGATGGCCCACGTGAACGGCCTGCCGCTAGGCCTGCTGTTCATGGGCACCGCCTGGAGCGAGCCGCGCCTGATCGAGCTTGCGTACGCCTACGAACAGCGCACGCGCGCCCGGCGTCCGCCGCGCTTCAAGACCGACAGCCTGCTGGCCAACCCCGGCCCACCCTGAGCGGTTCGGTAGTGCCGGCCGCTGGCCGGCTCTGCGTGACACCCGACGCTGCGAGGAGCCGGCCAACGGCCGGCACTACCGGGACGCGGGGACGCGGGGACGCGGGGACGCGGGGACGGCATTATCCGTTGGTGGGCTCTGGAAGGATGGCCGGCGCGCCGTCTTCGGCGCCCGGCGAACGGACGTCCTCGGCCGGCGTCGAGCGCGGCCGCTGCACCGGGTCGGGTTGCTGCAACAGCTCGGCGCGGGTGCGCGGCAGTGCCTGTGGGTGCTCGCGCGCCAGGAAGTCGAGCATGCGTTCGCGCACGATGCAGCGCAGGTCGAAGGCATCACCGGAACTGCGCGCACTCACCAGCAGGCGCACCTGCAACGTGTGCTCGGTGGTCTCGGTCACCTGGGTCACGCAGACCCGTCCATCCCAAAGTGATTCGCCCTTGCAGATGCGTTCGAGCTCGGCGCGTATCGCCGGGATCGGGGCCCGATAGTCCAGCCACAGGAACGCGGTGCCGAGCAGATCGGCGCTGCGGCGTGTCCAGTTCTGGAACGGGTGCTCGATGAACCAGGTGAGCGGCACCACCATGCGTCGCTCATCCCAGATCCGCACCACCACGTAGCTGCTGCCGATCTCCTCCACCCGGCYCCATTCGCCTTCCACGATCACCACATCGTCCAGCCGGATCGGTTGGGTCAGCGCGATCTGCAGGCCTGCGATCAGGTTGCCGAATACCGGCTTGGCCGCGATGCCCGCCACCAGGCCGATGATGCCGGCCGAGGCCAGCAGCGCCGTGCCGATCTGGCGCACCATCGGGAAGGTCAGCAGGATCAGCGAGACGCCGACCAGGATGATCACGCCCATCAACACCCGGCTGAGCACGCGGGTCTGGGTCTGGATGCGCCGTGCTTCCAGGTTGTCGGCCACTTCCATCGGATTGTCGCGAAGGATGGCGTCCTCGCCGGCGGCGACGGCACGCACCAGCAGCCAGATCACGCAGGCGGTCAGGCCGATGTGCAGCAGGCGCAGCGACTGGTCCAGCCAATGGCCCTGCAACGGCGTCGCCTCCAATGCAGGAATCAACACCAGCAGCGGCAACGCGAACGCCATCGGGCGACTGATCACCCGACCGATGCGCGCGCGCCGGTAGTCACGCCCCTTGAGCCTGCGGGTCAGTGCCATCAACAACCACCACCCGGTGAGTCCCACCGCCAGCGCGATGCCGATCGGCCACAGATACAACGCCGCTTGCTGCCAGTCCACCCTCACTGCACGCTCCAGCGATCTTCCAAGGAAGTCGACAGCGTGCCTGCACGGCCATTACCCGCATGTCAGGCGAATGTAAGCCGCGCGTGGACAACGCCCTGTTGGCGCAGCCACCACGCGCGGCTGGGCAGCGTAGCGTCAGGCCGCGTAAAGCTGCTGCTTGCGCACGATCGCCATGGCGATCTCCAGCGACTGGTCGTAGTTCAAGCGCGGGTCCACCGACGAGCGGTACGCACGTTCAAGATCGCGCTCGGTCAGCTCGCGTGCGCCGCCGGTGCATTCGGTCACATCCTCACCGGTCAACTCCAGGTGCACGCCCCCCAGGCGGGTGCCGGCCGCGGCGTGCAGGTCGAAAGACAGCTCCACCTCGCCCCGCACGTTGTCGAAGCGACGCGTCTTGTAGCCGTTGCTGGTGCTTTCGGTATTGCCGTGCATCGCATCACACACCCACAGCACGCGGCGGCCATCGCGCTTGACCGCGTCCAGCAGCGGCGGCAGTTTTTCGGCGATCTGCGCCGCGCCCATGCGATGGATGAAGCTCAGGCGACCCGGTTCGTCATCGGGGTTGAGCACGTCGATCAGGCGCAGCAGCTGGTCCGGCTGCACGGACGGGCCGACCTTGATCGCGATCGGGTTGCGCACGCCGCGCAGGTATTCCACATGCGCGCCATCCAGTGCAGCGGTGCGCATGCCGATCCACGGGTAATGCGTGCTCAGGTTCAACCAGCCGTGCTGGCGCGGCACCTGGCGGGTGAGCGCCTGTTCGTAGGGCAACAGCAGCGCTTCGTGTGACGTGTAGAAATCGATCCGGTTGAGGTTGTACACCTGCGAACCGGACAGGGTTTCCATGAAGCGCACCGCGTCGCCGATCGAGGCCACCATCTGCTGGTAGTCGCTGGCCAGCGGTGAATGACGCACCCACTCCAGGTTCCAGTACTCGGGATGGTGCAGGTCGGCGAAGCCGCCGTCGATCAGGGCGCGCACGAAGTTCATGGTCATCGCCGAGTGCGCATGGGCCTGCAGCATGCGGCGCGGGTCGGGCAGGCGCGCGGCCTCGGTGAACTCCGGCGCGTTGATCACATCGCCGCGGTAGCTGGGCAGGGTCACCCCGTCGCGGGTCTCGGTATCGGCCGAGCGCGGCTTGGCGTACTGCCCGGCAAAGCGGCCGACGCGGATCACCGGCTTGCGCATGCCGTGCACCAGCACCAGGCTCATCTGCAGCAGCACCTTGAGCCGGTTGGAGATGGTGGTGGATTCGCAGTCGCTGAAGTTCTCGGCGCAGTCGCCGCCCTGCAGCAGGAAGCGCTTGCCTTCCTGGGCGTCGGCCAGCTGCTGCTTGAGCGACAGGATTTCCCAGGAGGTCACCAGCGGCGGCAGACGCTTGAGTTCGTGCAGCGCCGCGTCCAGGGCCAGCGGGTCGGGATAGGTCGGCATCTGCAGCGCGGTCTTGCCGCGCCAGCTCTCCGGCGACCAGGCAGCGCTGTCGGCGGCGGCAGTGGCGGCAGGATCGACTACGGGCGGTGCGGACGGGCTCATCACAGACTTCCGAGGGGGTGGGGACCCGCCATGGTCGCAGAGCGCGTCGCTGGCGCAAAGCGTCTGCTGCGCAACGGCGCCAGCTGAACGGTGGAAAACGGACGGCGCCCGTCGCCCGGAACGGCATTCCCGCCGGACGCTGGACAGGCGCATGATTTGTTACGGAGTAACACTCGCCAGGCCGCCCCCCTCCCCCCACGCCCAGTCAATCAAGTGCTCCCCATGAAGCCATCCCTTCTTGCCAGCGGTATCGCCTTCGCCCTGGCGTTGGCCAGCCTGCCTGTCCTGGCTGCCCCGRCCGACACCGCCACCCCGGCAGTCACCGACCTGGACGCGGTCACCGTCAGCGCCCAACTCGACCTGGCCCGCAACGCCCTCTCCCCCGATATCGGCAGCAGCCAGTACCAGATCACCGCCGAGGACATCCAGAAGCAGCCGCTGGGGGCATCGGCCCCGCTCAGCCAGGTGCTGCTGCAGGCCCCTGGCGTGGTCCAGGACAGCTACGGCGGGGTCCACGTGCGCGGCGACCACGCCAACCTGCAGTACCGCCTCAACGGCGTGCTGCTGCCCGAATCGATCTCCGGCTTCGGCCAGACCCTGGACGCCCGCACCATCAAGAGCATCCGCCTGATGGACGGCGCACTGCCGGCCCAGTTCGGCGAACGCACCGCCGCCGTGGTCGACATCACCACCCGCAGCGGCGCCGAGCTGGGCAATGGTGGCAGCGCCGGCATCACCGCCGGGTCGTTCGGCACGATCAACCCCAACGCCTCGTGGTGGGGCAACCAGGGCCGCTGGAGCTGGTACCTGACCGGCAACTACAACCAGAACGAGGTCGGCCTGGAAAACCCCACCGCCTCGCGCCGGCCCGATCATGACGACACCCACCAGGGCAAGGCGTTCGCCGACCTGACCTACCTGGTCAACGACACCACCCGCCTGAGCCTGTTCGCCGGCTTTGCCAACAACCGCTTCCAGATCCCGGTCAACCCCGGCCAGACGCCACAGTTCGGCTATCTGGATACCGTCCAGGCCGACTCGGCACAGCTGGATGAAACCCAGCGCGAGACCACCCGCTTCGGCATGCTCGTGCTGCAGGGCACGCTCGGCCAGACCGCCTACCAGGTGTCGGCCGGGCAGCGTTACAGCGACCTGGCCTTCAACCCGGACGTGGCCGGCGACTTGATCTTCGATGGCGTGGCCTCACGGGTGGACCGCAACAACCGCGCCAGCACCGTGCAGGCCGATTTCTCGACGCCGCTGGGCGACAACCACACCCTGCGTTATGGCCTGTACGGCAACAGCGAACGCGCGCGCGCGGGCAGCACCGCCTGGGTGTTCCCCGTCGACGCCGACGGCAACCAGGCCAGCACCACCCCGATCGTGATCACCGATGCCAGCGCCTTCCATGCCAGTACCGCGGCGGCGTACGTGCAGGACGAATGGCGGGTCGGCCAGGACTGGACGGTCAACTACGGCCTGCGCGCAGACCGCTACAAGGCCTTCGGCGGCACCGAAGGTCAGCTCAGCCCGCGCCTGGGCGTGGTCTGGAACGCCAGCGACAGCACCACCGTGCATGCCGGCTACTCGCGCTACTTCACCCCACCGGCCAGCGAGCTGGTCGCCAGCAGTGACATCGCGCGCTACGACGGCACCACCAACCAGCAGCCGACCGTCGGCAGCACCACGCCGTTGTCCGAACGCAGCGACTATTACGACGTGGGTGTCTCCCAGCAGGTTGGCGAGCACCTGACCCTGGGCCTGGACGCGTACGACCGCAAGGTCGACCGCCTGCAGGACGAAGGCCAGTTCGGCGCGGCCTACATCTACTCCACCTTCAACTACCGCTACGGCCACGTGCACGGCGTGGAGTTCAGCGCCGACTACAGCAATGGCCCGCTCAGTGCGTATTTCAATGCGGCTTACAACAAGGCGATGGGCAAGCAGGTGATCACCGGCCAGTACAACCTGGACCCGGAAGCGCTGGCCTACGTGGAGGACAACTGGATCCACCTGGACCACGACCAGAAACTGACATCGTCCGGCGGCGTCAGCTACGCCTTCGCCGGCCACAACCGGGTCGGGGCGAACTACGTGTATGGCAGCGGCCTGCGTTCGGACATCGAGGGCGTGCCCAATGGCGGTGCGCTGCCGTCCTACCTGCAGGTCAACCTCAGCGCGGCGCACGACTTCAACGCCGACAGCGGCCACCCGCTGCACGCGCAGTTGGCGCTGGTCAACGCACTGGACCGCAGCTATCAACTCCGCGACGGCGGCGGTATCGGCGTGTTCGCCCCGCAGTGGGGTCCGCGTCGCGGCGCCTACCTGAGCCTGCAGCAGGACTTCTGAACKACTGCGCCCGCCAGCACGTTGCCGGCGGGCGCAGCAGGCACGCGATCAGCGCGCCGTGTCGATCAGGCGCGGCGCTTGCGGAAGGACACGAACAGCGCCCACGCGGCCAGCAGCACGAACCACACCAGGCTCCACATCGGCATGGTCAGGCCGAGGAAGCGCCAGTCGATGTTGCCGCAGTCGCCGGTACCGGTCAGCACGGTCCGAAACACCTCGAACGGCCCCATGGTTTCACTGAGGAACGCCAGCGGCGGGCCGCAGCTGGACCCCATGTCCTTGGGCAGCAGTTGCACGTACACGTGGYGACCGGCGATACCCATGCCGACGGCCGCGGCGATGAAGGCGAGCACGCCATAGGTGCCACGACCGGCGCGATCGCGCGGGCCATGCAGGGCGCCGATCAGGAACAGCAGCCCAAGCGCGGCGAACGCGATCCGCTGGAAAATGCACAGCGGGCACGGCTCCAGGCCGATCTTGAGCTGCAGGAAGATCGCATACGCCAACAGCCCGGCGCAGATCAAAAACCCCAGCAGGAACTGGGCGMGGTAATTCCAGCGCAGTGGATTCATTGCCAACACTCGTGAACGTGCAAGGCGCCAAGATTAACAGGGCGCCGCAGGCCCCGGCCCCTGCCGACCTACCGGCTATCGGCCCGCTGGACCAGACAGCGTGTTCTGTTGACGTTTGAGATCTTGGCAGTGACCCGACAGCAAGAGCGAATGCCTTTGACTCCTTGCCCCGGAAGGGTCGGTACGGGTGGATTGGCGGGACACGCTGCGAGTCCCGCAGACCMACCCACGCCAGCGCCCCGCCGTAGTACGCGACGCGCCTTGCCGTTGCCGTAGATCAACACACCAACAAACCCCTACCCCACAAACGGAAAAACCCGGCACAAGGCCGGGTTCTTCACCGAATTTCGGGTGTTGCGCGTCGATTATTCTTCGACGGCTTCAGCCACGGCAGCCGGACGATCCACCAGTTCCACGTAGGCCATCGGCGCGTTGTCGCCAGCGCGGAAACCGCACTTCAGCAGACGCAGGTAGCCGCCCGGACGGTTCGCGTAACGCGGGCCCAGGATGGTGAACAGGTTGCCGACGGCTTCCTGGTCGCGCAGGCGAGCGAAGGCCAGACGGCGGTTGGCGACGGAGTCGACCTTGGCCAGGGTGATCAGCGGCTCGGCGACGCGGCGCAGTTCCTTGGCCTTCGGCAGCGTGGTCTTGATCAGCTCGTGCTTGAACAGCGACGACGCCATGTTCTTGAACATCGCTTCGCGGTGGGCGCTGGTGCGGTTGAACTTGCGGCCGGACTTCATATGACGCATGGGAGTGATTCCTTGATTGAATATTGGATCGGTTGGGTATCGCTGTCGCCTTCCTGGCGTTGTTGCTTGGACTGCGGATGGTCCGATGCCGGCCCTCCTGGCCGACCGTCACCGCAGGCTGTGGGCCTGTCGATGCGTCGTGTTGCGGTGAAGCCCCCGCACCCGAAGGTGCGGGGTCAAGCATCTTGCGTAGCGCTGGATCAGCCGAGCATGCCGTGCTGGGCGACACCGGCCGGCGGCCAGTTCTCCAGCTTCATGCCGAGCGAAAGACCACGCTGTGCGAGGACTTCCTTGATCTCGGTCAGCGACTTCTTGCCGAGGTTCGGGGTCTTGAGCAGTTCCACTTCGGTCTTCTGGATCAGATCGCCGATGTAGTAAATGCTCTCAGCCTTGAGGCAGTTGGCCGAACGCACGGTCAGTTCCAGGTCGTCGATCGGGCGCAGCAGCACCGGATCCACGCCGTTGTTGGCCGGCTTGGCTGCACCGCGGTCGCGGTGGGTGAAGTCACCGAACACCGACAGCTGATCGCTGAGGATATCCGCGGCAGTGCGCACGGCTTCCTCGGCATCGATCGTGCCGTTGGTTTCGATGTCCAGCACCAGCTTGTCCAGATCGGTACGCTGTTCGACGCGGGCCGCTTCCACCGAATAGGCGACGCGACGGACCGGCGAGAACGAAGCGTCCAGCACCAGACGACCGATGGCACGGGTTTCTTCATCCGGACGGCGGCGGGCAGCAGCCGGCTGGTAGCCGAAACCGCGCTCGACCTTCAGACGCATGTTGATCGCCACATCCTTGGTGAGATGGCAGATCACATGAGCCGGATTGAGGATCTCGGTGTTATGGTCAATCTTGATATCAGCAGCGGTAACGACACCCGGCCCCTGCTTGGACAGCGACAGCGTAGCGTTGTCGCCGGTATGCATGCGGATGGCCACATCCTTCAGGTTGAGCAGGACTTCAAGCACGTCCTCCTGCAAGCCTTCAAGGGTGGTGTACTCGTGCAGCACGCCGTCGATTTCCACTTCCGTGATGGCGAAGCCCGGGATGGACGACAGCAGCACGCGACGCAGGGCATTGCCCAGCGTATGCCCGTAACCACGCTCCAAGGGTTCGATAACGACCTTGGCGCGGGTGTCGGTAAGGCGTTCGATCTGCGGACCGCGAGGACGCAGAACCTGGTTGGCGGTAACCGTCATGTTGCGGGTTCTCCTAGTGAATCCCCGGCCGTCGCCGGGGATTCTCCAATGTGAATTACTTCGAATACAACTCGACGATCAGCGCTTCGTTGATATCCGCAGGCAGGTCCGCACGATCCGGAACAGCCTTGAAGATGCCGGCGAACTTGCCGGAATCCACTTCAACCCACGACGGACGCAGGTCGTGCGTGGCAGACACGGTCAGGGCTTCCTGAACGCGCAACTGCTTGGCAGCCTTTTCGGACAGCGCGACAGCGTCGCCAGCCTTGACCTGGTACGAAGCCAGGTTGACCGACTTGCCGTTCACGGTGACACCGCGGTGCGAGACCAGCTGACGGGCAGCCGGACGGGTCACAGCGAAGCCCATGCGATAGACAACGTTGTCCAGGCGGGTTTCCAGCAGCTGCAGGAGGTTCTCGCCGGTGTTGCCCTTCTTGGTCGAGGCCTTCTTGTAGTAGTTGCGGAACTGACGCTCCAGCAGACCGTAGATACGCTTGACCTTCTGCTTTTCACGCAGCTGGGTAGCGTAGTCGGACAGYTTGCCCTTACGGGCAGTGGCGCCGTGCTGGCCGGGCTTCTGCTCCAGCTTGCACTTGGAGTCCAGCGCGCGCGCCGGGCTCTTGAGGGAAAGGTCGGCGCCTTCGCGGCGGGCGAGCTTACAGGTAGGACCGATATAACGAGCCATTTCTTATCGCTCCTTTAGACGCGACGCTTCTTCGGCGGACGGCACCCGTTGTGCGGGATAGGCGTCACGTCGATGATGTTGGTGATCTTGTAGCCCACGTTGTTCAGCGAGCGCACGGCCGACTCACGACCCGGACCCGGGCCCTTGATGCGGACTTCCAAGGACTTGACGCCGTAGTCGAGCGCGGCACGGCCGGCCTTCTCGGCAGCCACCTGGGCAGCGAACGGGGTGGACTTACGCGAACCGCGGAAGCCAGCGCCACCGGAGGTCGCCCACGACAGAGCATTGCCCTGACGGTCGGTGATGGTCACGATGGTGTTGTTGAAAGAAGCATGGACGTGGGCGACGCCGTCAGTGACGACGCGCTTGATCTTCTTCTTGGTCTTAGCGACGGGCTTAGCCATTTCTTAGGTCCCTTACTTCCTGATCGCCTTGCGCGGGCCCTTGCGGGTGCGGGCGTTGGTACGGGTGCGCTGGCCRCGMAGCGGCAGACCGCGACGGTGACGSARRCCGCGGTAGCAGCCMAGATCCATCAGGCGCTTGATCGCGATACCGATTTCACGGCGCAGATCGCCTTCCACGATGTACTTGCCGACTTCGAGACGCAGGCGCTCGATTTCCGGTTCGGACAGGTCGCGGATCTTGGTGGTCGAGGTAACGCCTGCGGCGTCGCAGACCTTCTTCGAACGGGTACGGCCGATGCCGTAAATGCTTTGCAACCCGACCCAGACGTGCTTCTGGGCTGGCAGGTTGACGCCTGCAATACGCGCCATGACGCGGTTCTCCAGCTGAGTGATGGCCGACAGCGCACCTTGGGCGCGCTAATCCGGCAGGATGGATCAAAAAAGTGAACTAGCGATTCTATCAAGGTCTCGGTGTACTTGGAAGTCCGTGGAACCTCAAAGGTTCCATGGACCCGGCGTGGGGAGTGTGCCCATGCTCCGGCGCCGGATGTCGTTGACTGCGGAGGTTGCCCTCTTCGTCGCCCGCGCTWCTCCTGCGCGGGACCACCACATCACACCCCCACCCGAAACCGCTGCGGGGGCCGCCCTTCGATTTGGAAGGCCAGGTCCGGGAACCGGAGGGGCCTTCGCAACAAGAAGAATAGTGTAACAGGCTTATCAGCCGCGAGCAAAACCGCCGCGGTTGCCGCCCTTCAGGTTGGCCTTCTTCAACAGGCTCTCGTACTGGTGCGACATCAGGTGCGCCTGGATCTGCGCGATGAAGTCCATCACCACCACCACCACGATCAGCAGCGAGGTGCCGCCGAAGTAGAACGAGGCGCCCAGCTGGGTGCGCATGATTTCCGGCAGCAGGCAGACGATCACCAGGTACAGCGAGCCGGCCGCGGTCAGGCGGGTCAGCACACCGTCGATGTAATCGGCGGTGGCCTTGCCCGGACGAATGCCCGGAATCAGCGCGCCCGACTTCTTCAGGTTGTCGGCGGTTTCCTGCGAGTTGAACACCAGCGCGGTATAGAAGAACGCGAAACCGGTGATCAGCGCAGCGAACACGATCATGTGCAGCGGCTCGCCCGGACCCAGCGCATTGGCAACCTTCTGCAGCCACGTGGCCGAACTGGCCTGGCCGGACCACATGGCCAGGGTCGTCGGGAACGCCAGGATGCTCGAGGCGAAGATGGCCGGGATCACGCCCGCCATGTTCAGCTTCAGCGGCAGGAACGAGGTCTGGTTCATGTACGCATTGCGACCGCCCTGGCGGCGCGCGTAGTTCACCGTGATMCGACGCTGGCCACGCTCGACGAACACCACGAAGTAGGTGAAGGCCAGCACCACCAGCACGATCAGCAGCAACGAAATGAAGCTCATGTTGCCGTCGCGGTAGGCTTCCACGGTGTGGATGACCGCGCCCGGCAGGCCKGCGACGATGCCGGCGAAGATGATCAGCGAGACGCCGTTGCCGATGCCACGCTCGGTGACCTGCTCGCCAACCCACATCAGGAAGATCGTACCGGCGGTCAGCGCGACGATGGCGGTGAGCACAAAGCCCATGCCCGGGGCGTACACGACCGGCGCGCCGCTCGGCGACAGCTGGTTCTGCAGCGCCAGCGCAATGCTGCCGCCCTGCACCACGGCCAGCAACACGGCGCCGATGCGGGAATATTGGGTGATCTTGCGACGGCCTGATTCACCTTCCTTCTGCATTGCCTTCAATGCCGGGAAGATATGGACCGCCAGCTGCATCACGATGGACGCCGAAATGTACGGCATCACGTTCAGCGCGAAAATGCTGAAACGGTGCAGGGCGCCGCCCGAGAACATGTTGAACATGTCCACGATGCCGCCGCCCTGCGCCTGCATGAGCGCAAGCATGGCATCGGGATTCACGCCCGGCACCGGCACATAACAGCCGATGCGATAGACGATCAACGCCCCGATGACGAACAGCAGACGCTGACGAAGTTCCGTGAACTTGCCGAGCCCGCCGCCGAGGTTACCAATGCCAGCTTGCGCCATGTCTTACTCCTGTACGCTGCCGCCGGCAGCTTCGATCGCGGCCTTGGCACTGGCCGTTGCAGCGACGCCCTTCAGGGTGAACGCCTTGGTCAGGTCGCCCTTCATGACGATCTTGGCACGCTTCGCGGTGCTCGGGACCAGCTTGGCAGCGCGCAGCGCGGCGAAGTCGATCTCGCCCGCTTCCAGGCGTTCCAGCTGGTAGGACAGCACTTCAGCGGTGTCCTTGGCGATCTTGGAACGGAAACCGACCTTCGGCAGACGACGCTGCATGGGGGTCTGGCCGCCTTCGAAGCCTGCCTTGATCTTGCCGCCACCCTTACGGGCAAACGAACCCTTGTGGCCGCGGCCGCAGGTCTTGCCCAGGCCGGAGCCGATACCACGACCGACGCGGGTACGCTCTTTGCGAGCGCCCGGTGCCGGGCTCAGTTCATTCAGATGCATGGTCATTGGATTATTCCTCAACCTTGACGAGGTAGTGGACCTTGTTGATCAGACCGCGAACCTGCGGGCTGTCCTTCAGTTCACGGACATCGTTGAGCTTGCTCAGACCCAGGGCACGCACCGACAGGCGGTGACGCGACTGGGCACCACGGAGGCCGCGCACCAGGCGGACCTTGACGGTCTTGACGGTTTCATTAGCCATGGTTGAGATCCTCTACCTTCTTGCCGCGCTTGGCTGCAATGCGAGCCGGCGACTGCATTTCGCCCAGGCCCTTCAACGTGGCGCGAACCAGGTTGATCGGGTTGCGCGAACCGACGGCCTTGGCCAGCACGTTCTTGACGCCAACGGCTTCCAGCACGGCGCGCATGGCACCACCGGCGATGACACCGGTACCTTCGGAGGCCGGCATCATGAACACGCGGGCTGCGCCGTGGCCGGACTTCACCGGGTGCCACAGGGTGCCGTTGTTCAGATCGACGTCGGCCAGGTTCTTGCGCGCCTGCTCCATCGACTTCTGGATGGCGACCGGCACTTCACGCGCCTTGCCGTAACCGAAACCGACCTTGCCTGCGCCGTCACCGACCACGGTCAGTGCGGTGAAGGTGAACTGGCGACCGCCCTTGACGGTCTTGCTGACGCGGTTGACCGCGACCAGCTTCTCGATCATGCCGTCGTCGACTTTCTCTTCGCGGTTACGGTCGCGATCGCGACCCCGCTGCTGACGTTCTTCTGCCATGTTGATTCCTTGATTGGTTGGGTATGTACGGCTCAGGGCCGCTTATAGCTGTGAAGTGGTGCGGTGAACCGATCGCCCTTGCAGAAGAAGGACGTCGTCCGGCGCAACCCGCGCCGGCAGGCAGGTGGGAGCAGGAGAAACCCCTGCCCCCGAATCCCTTAGAACTGCAGGCCGCCTTCGCGGGCTGCGTCGGCCAGTGCCTTGATGCGACCGTGGTAGCGGTAGCCCGAGCGGTCGAAAGCGACCTTCTCGATGCCCGCAGCCTTGGCGCGCTCGGCGACCAGCTTGCCGACCTTGGTGGCGGCGTCGCTGTTCTTGCCGTTCTTCAGGCCTTCCTTGACGTCGGCCTGGGTGGTGTTGGCAGCAGCCAGCACCTTGGAGCCATCGGCGGTGAAGACCTGGGCGTACAGGTGCTGACCGGTGCGCAGCACCGACAGACGCGGCACGCCGAGAACGCGGATGTGTGCACGGGTCGACTTGGCGCGACGCAGGCGGGCGATGTTCTTGTTGATGCTCATGATTTGAGTTCCTTGAAAGCTGAAGTGAAGCGGGCTTTTGCGTTGAGAAACCCGGCCGGTGACGGCCAGGCTCCCGTGGAAGTTCCCGCGCCTGATTAGGCCTTCTTGGCTTCCTTACGAATGATGACTTCGCCGGCGTACTTCACACCCTTGCCCTTGTAGGGCTCCGGCGGACGGAAGCCACGGATCTTGGCAGCCACTTCACCGACGCGCTGCTTGTCGGTGCCCTGGACCAGCACTTCGGTCTGGGTCGGGGTCGAGATGGTGATGCCTTCCGGCGCCACGAACAGGACCGGATGCGAGAACCCGAGCGACAGGTTCAGATCCTTGCCCTGCATGGCGGCACGGTAACCGACGCCGACCAGCTCGAGCTTGCGCTCGAAGCCTTCGGTGACGCCGTGGACCATGTTGGCCAGGATCGCGCGCACGGTGCCGGTGAGGGCAAGCAGGCTCGGATCGTTGGCGGCCAGGTTGGCAACGCCGTTTTCGATGGTGATTTCAACGCCAGCAACCTTGGGCAGCGACAGGG
>NZ_JBFULO010000047.1:0-16524 GCF_054049855.1 Stenotrophomonas sp. P5_B8
CCGTGCGGTAGCGCGGCGGCCGGGCTGTCGGCGTCGGCAGCGCTCCAGTTCAGCGACAGCCGGGCGCCGGGACGGTCGGCCCTGGCCAGGCGCCAGCACCAGGCGTAGTACGGGTCCGGCTCGTCGGCGAAGCCGGCGTAGACCGGTGGCAACTGCGATTCGTAGATGACCACGCGCACTTCCGGGGCGCCGTCGGCCAGCAGGCCATATGCCTCCACGCAGGCCGTCTCGACCGTGGCCCGGCCGGCGGCCAGGGCCAGGTAGTTGCCGCGGTGGCCGCGGGCGATGGAGTACAGCGCGGCCACGGCGTTGTGCACCGACAGGCCGAAGGCGGTCGGGGACATGCCGTTATCGGCACACAGGTTGTCCAGAAGCTCCATCGACCGGGCGACATCGCCATGCCGGGAAGCAAACACCAGCGGCACCTGGCCACCGTCATCGGGTTGCTCGCACCAGCAGGCCGCCTGGATGGCCATGCGCCCGAGCCGCTCGATGCGCCGGCGCTGCATGGCGGGCACTTCGGACAACGCCGGGGTGTCATCGCCCTGCGGCAATGCCGGTGCCTGCGACCAGGCCTGCCAGGCTTCCTTCGAGGTCAGGCCCGGTGCCCAGGCCGACCAATCCACCACTGAAAACTCGATCATTCACGCCAACATGTTGATGGGCACCCGGGGCGCAGTGCTTGAAAGGGGTGCGCCGACGCCTTGGACAGGGCCTGCCCGACCCGCAGACACTTCCCCGTGGGTGGAGTGGGCAGCAGGCGCGTGGCGACGCGATCTTCCCGGTGGCGCGGCTGGGACATCCCAACGCACCGCCGTAAAAAGGAGCGCACGCTATCATGACACCCTTGGCACTGGCAGCATTCACAATCTGAAATGAGCAGCACGATCCACGACGCATCGGCCCCGGCGGTCGCTTCCCATCCGACCGGACCGGCCTTGTTCAGCGTGGGCTATGCGCCTGCGTCGTTGCGCGATGCGGCCCTGGCCGATCCCTGCACGCTGGCGATCTTCGGTTTCGGCGCGCGTGATGCGCGGCTGGACGGGGATCCGCGCTGGCTGCAGGTGCCGCTGGCCGAGCACGGTCCAGCGCAGGTGGAGGTATGGCGTTCGCCGACGCCGGTGCGCTGCGGGGTGACCGACGGGGTACGGTGGTCGCACAACGAGACGGTGCTGTTCGGGGTACTGGAAATTGAAGAAGTGGACGGGGATATCGCGTCGGCCGCAGCAGATGCCTACGCAAGAATGAGTAGCTTTCTGACCAGTTCGGGATTCCCGCACCTGCTGCGGACGTGGAATTACCTGGATGCGGTGACCGAGGGCGACGGCGACCAGGAGCGGTACCGGCGCTTCTGCGTGGGGCGGGTGCAGGGGCTGCGCGAACTGGACGAGGCAGCGTTGCCGGCGGCGACGTGCATCGGGCGCTTCGACGGCGAGCGGCGTCTGCAGGTGTACTGGCTGGCAGGGCGCGACGCCGGGCTGCCGTTGGAAAATCCGCGCCAGGTGAGCGCGTTCCGTTATCCACGCCAGTATGGCCCGCAGTCGCCGAGTTTTTCGCGGGCGCTGCTGGCGCCGGCGGCGACGGGCTTGCCGTTGCTGCAGTCGGGAACGGCAGCGATCGTGGGCCATGTGTCCCAGCACACCGGGGCGGTGGATGAACAGTTGCGCGAGACGTTGACCAATCTGCAGAGTCTGGTGGACGCGGCCCGCCGGCAACGGCCGTCGCTGTCACCGACGCTGGGGGCCGGATCGGTGCTGAAGGTCTACGTGCGTCGCGCCGAGGACATGCCGGCGGTAGCCGCGCAGATGGCCGCGCTGCCGGGCGCGCCGGCCTTCGTGGTGTTGCACGCCGAGGTCTGTCGCGCCGAACTGCTGGTCGAGATCGAAGGCCTGCACGGCTGAGCCGCGTCCTGCGCGGAACGCACCATGGTTCGACCGTAGAGCCGACCGTTGGTCGGCTGCATGTCTGCCAACACCCTTCAACGCTCAACACATGCTGATTGGGGTCGGTGTGGGTGGGTKGGCGGGACACGCCGTAAATCCATCCGTGGAGGCTCGCGTGCGCCATCCATGGCGCACGACGGTCCCGCCCACCCACCCACACCGCCCCTCCACAGCTGGCTGGTGCGCATGGAACRGTCAACAGCCGTCTGCATCTGGCCGYGCGCMTGRCGAMCACGCTACCGCCACTCAAAGACGGAACCCGCCCCGGTAGAGCCGACCCATGGTCGGCTGCTCTTGACCCTTCTTCCGCGGGTGCCTGTTCCCACTGACTCCAAGCGCCCGCAGGTCGGGGGTGCCAGCCCATGCCGGGACCGTGCGCCGCATGGATGCGGCGAACGAGCCGCATGGGTGAGGGCGCATCGATTGCGAGGCACTGCCTCGCATGCGCCCGAACGTCCAGCCGCCGGCGGCTGGGCCGAACCACGGAGCGGGGTTCACGGCGTGTCCCGGCATGCGCTGGCACCCCGCGACCCAAGCGGATCAATGACGGGCTGCAGCCCCTGCCGCTCCCTCAGTGATACCCCACATCCGCCCGCACCTTCCCGCGGAACACTCGGTAGGACCAGGCCGTGTAGCCCAGGATCACCGGCAGCAGCACCACCAGCCCGATCAGGCTGAAGCCCAGCGACGAGGCCGGCGCGGCCGCCTGCCACAAGGTCATGCTCGGCGGCAGCAGGTAGGGCCACATGCCCAGCACCAGGCCGATGAAGCCCAGGATGAACAGCGCCAGGGTCAGCAGGAACGGCGGCAGGTCGCGCTTGGGGTGCATCGCGCTGCGCCACAGCGCCACCGCCACGCCCAGGGTCAGCAACGGCACCGGCGACAACCACCAGAAGTTGCCGTCGCTGAACCAGCGCGCCATCAGCCGCGAGTCCAGGAACGGCAGCCACGTGCTGACCAGGCCCATGAACACGATCACCGCCACCACCAGCGGCCGCGTCAGCGTGCGCGCGAAGGTCTGCTCGCGCCCCTCGGTCTTGAGGATCAGCCAGGTGCTGCCCAGCAGCGCATAGCCGAACACCACCGCCGCACCGGTCAGCATCGAGAACGGGCTGAACCAGCTGAAGGCCCCGCCCACGTAACGCCCATCCACCACCTGCAGGCCCTGCACCAGCGCGCCCAGGATCACGCCCTGCGCGAACGCGGCCAGCAACGAGCCCAGCCCGAAGGCCACGCTCCACAGCCGGCGCGAGCGGTGCGCCTTGAAGCGGAATTCGAACGCCACTCCGCGGAACACCAGCGCCACCACCAGCAGCAGTACGGGGAGATACAACGCCGACAGCAACGCCGCATACGCCTTGGGGAAAGCGGCCATCAGGCCCGCGCCGCCCAGGACCAGCCAGGTCTCGTTGCCGTCCCAGATCGGCGCGGCGGTGTTCATCATGATGTCCAGCTGTTCTTCGTCCTCGGCCATGGGCGCAAGGATGCCGATGCCCAGCACGAACCCGTCCAGTACCACGTACATCAGCACGCCGAAGCCGATCACCGCAAACCATGCCACGGGCAGCCAGGTCGTCATCTCCATGTCAGCGCTCCTCCAGCGGTTCGTCGGCGCCGGACAGCGGCCGTGCCGGGGTGTGGCTGCCGGCCTCCAACGCCGGGGCCGGCTCATGCGGCTTGGGACCGGTGCGGATGATCTTGACCAGGTACCAGATGCCCCAGCCGAACACGAACGCGTAGCCGACCACGTACACGCCCAGCGACAGCGCCGTCATCCACGCACTCTGCGGGCCTACCGCATCGGCGGTGCGCAGCACGCCATAGACCACCCAGGGCTGCCGCCCCATCTCGGTCACGAACCAGCCCGAGATCAGTGCGATGAAGCCGCTGGGCAGCATCCAGTTCCAGCCGCGGATCAGCCAGCGCGACTGCAGCAGCTTGCCGCGCCACCACTGGAACGCCGATACCCACGCCAGCAGCAGCATCAGCGAGCCGAGCCCGACCATGATGCGGAAGGCGAAGAACACCGGCACCACCGGCGGCCGATCGCTGGCCGGCACGGAGGTCAGCGGATCGAGCGTGCCCTCCAGCGAATGGGTGAGGATCAGGCTGCCCAAGCGCGGGATCGCAAGTTCGTAATCATTGCGCTCGGCCTTTTCATTGGGCAGAGCGAACACCACCAGCGGCACGCCCTTGCCCTCGCCTTCGGCATGCCAGTGCGCTTCCATCGCGGCGATCTTCATCGGCTGGTGCTTGAGCGTGTTCAACCCGTGCATATCGCCGACGAAGATCTGCACCGGCACGGTCAGCGCGGCGAACGCCACGGCCGCCAGCAGCATCGTGCGCCCGGCTTCCACGTGCGTGCCCTTGCGCAGGTACCACGCGCCGATGCCGCCGATCACAAAGCACGTGGTGATGAACGAGCCCAGCGCCATGTGCGCCAGGCGATAGGGGAAGGAGGGATTGAACACCACCTGCCACCAGTTCTGCGGGTGCACGATGCCATCGATCATCGCGTAGCCGGCCGGCGTATGCAGCCAGCTGTTGGACGACAGGATCCAGAATGTGGAAAACAGCGTGCCCAGCGCCACCATGCAGGTGGACAGAAAATGCAGGCGCGGCGACACCTTGCCCCAGCCGAACATCATCACGCCGAGGAAGCTGGCTTCCAGGAAGAACGCGGTGAGCACTTCATAGGTGAGCAGCGGCCCGATCACGCTGCCGGCCACTTCGCTCAGCCGCGGCCAGTTGGTGCCGAACTGGAAGGCCATGACGATGCCGCTGACCACGCCCATGCCGAAGGACACGGCAAAGATTTTCTGCCAGAAGAAATACAGCTCGCGCCAGACCGGGTTGCCGGTGCGCAGCCAGCGCGACTCCACGAACGCCAGCCAACTGGCGGTGCCGATGGTGAAGGCCGGGAACAGCACATGGAAACTGATGACGAACCCGAACTGGATCCGCGACAACAACAACGCGTCCACGTGACGCCTCCGACTGGTTTCTGGAAATCCGCACCAGTCTGGGCCGATATCCGTGAAAGGCACATGCGACCCGGTGACGCGCTGCTTCACTTTGTCGCAGGTGGAGCCCGGTCGTGGATTGGCGGGTGATTCAGCGGGCATGGCCCTTCGGCCGGAGGCTACCGCAAGTAGAAGCCAGGGTTTTTGGGCGCTGGTCGGTGGGTCGGGCGCCGGGCCCCTCTACCCTTGGAGGCGAAAYAAAGGAGGAGRRGGCGGCCGCAGGCCGACRCCGGGGGACATTCGCCGGAAAGGGTAGAGGGGCCCGGCGCCCGAYCCACCGACARCCGCTTGTCTTCCGCACCAGCGCCCATGACCTGTGGCCCCCTCCCCCGGCCCTTGCTGCTGCTACGCTTGCCGGGTTTTCCTCTACGGTGCCGCCCGCAATGCCCAGAACGCTGCCCTTGTCCCTGCTGCTGCTCGCCGCCCTAGGCGGTGCTGCCCACGCGGCGCCGACGCCGATCACCATCGAGCAGGCCATGGCCGACCCGGACTGGATCGGTCCGCCGGTCGAAAGCGCCTGGTGGTCCTGGAACAGCCAGCAGGTCGAGTACCAGCTCAAGCGCACCGGCAGCCCCGTGCGCGACACCTTCCGCCAGCCCGTCAACGGCGGCGTGGCCGCCCAGGTCGCCGATGACCAGCGCGGCACCCTCGACGTGGACAGCACGGTGTACGACAGCGCGCGCCAGCGTGCGGTGTTCGTACGCAATGGCGATGTGTTCCTGCGCGACCTGCGCAGCGGCGCGCTGACCCAGCTGACCCGCAGCTCGGAGAAGTCCAGCGCGGTCAACTTCGCCCGCGATGGCGGGGTGATCTGGCGCACCGGGCAGAACTGGTTCCACTGGACCGCCGCCGGCGGCGTGCAGCAGGTGGCCAGCCTGAAAGCCGAAAAAAATCCCGACGAGGCGCCCAAGGCCGACGTGTTGCGCGACCAGCAGCTGCGCACCCTGGCCACGCTGCGCAACGACCGCGCCCAGCGCGACGCGCTCAAGGCGCAGGAAGCCAGCTGGCGCCGTGCCGATGGCACCCGCGCGCCGGGCCCGGTGTACCTCGGCGCCGAGGTGGAGATCGTCGACAGCGTGCTGTCCCCGGACACCCGCAGCCTGATCGTAGTCACCAAACCGAAGAGCTTCGATGAAGGCCGCGGCGGCAAGATGCCCAAGTACGTGACCGAATCCGGCTACGAGGAATTCGAAGACACCCGCACCCGCGTGGGCCGCAACGATCCCGAACCGCACACGCTGTGGCTGGTCGATGCGGTGACCGGCACGGTCAAGCCGCTGTCGCTGGACGGCCTGCCGGGTATCGGCACCGATCCGCTCGCCGCACTGCGCAAAGCCGCCGGCAAGGACGCGCTCAAGGGCAACCGTCCGGTCGAAGTGCTGGCCGGCCCCGGCACTCCCGGCATCCGCTGGAGCGCCGATGGCCAGCAAGCCGCGATCATGCTGCGCGCCAACGACAACAAGGACCGCTGGCTCACCAGCGTCAGCCCGGCCAGCGCCAAACTCGAAAACCGCCACCGCTTGACCGACGCGGCCTGGATCAACTGGAGCTTCAACGATTTCGGCTGGTCCAACGACAACCGCACGCTGTGGCTGCTGTCGGAGGAATCGGGCTACTCGCACCTGTACACCCAGCAGGGCACGGCCAAGCCGCAGGCGCTGACCGGCGGCAAGTGGGAAACCTCGATGCCGGTGCCCAGCGCCGACGGCCGCGGTTTCTACTTCCTCTGCAACCAGCAGAGCCCCGGCGACTACGAAGTGTGCGCGGTGGACAATGCCAGCAGGCAGGTGCGCGAACTGACCTCGCTCAACGGCGTGGAAGACTTCTCGCTGTCCCCGGATGGCCAGCAGCTGCTGGTGCGCTACTCCGGCGCCTACCTGCCGACCCAGCTGGCCGTGGTGCCCGCTGCCGGTGGCCAGGCCAAGGTACTCACCGATACCCGCAGCGCCGCCTTCAAGGCCCGCGAGTGGATCCAGCCCAAGCTGGTGCAGGTGCCGTCCAAGCATGGCGCCGGTGTGGTCTGGGCCAAGTACTACGGCCCGGAAAACCCCGAGCCGGGCAAGCAGTACCCGATCGCCATGTTCGTGCACGGCGCCGGCTACCTGCAGAACGTGCACCAGCAGTACCCGGCCTATTTCCGCGAGCAGATGTTCCACAACCTGCTCGTGCAGAAGGGCTACATCGTGCTGGACATGGACTACCGCGGCAGCGCCGGCTACGGCCGCAACTGGCGTACGGCGATCTACCGCAACATGGGCCACCCGGAACTGGAAGACTACAAGGACGGCCTGGACTGGCTGGTGGAGACCAGACAGGGTGCCCGTGACCACGCCGGCATCTACGGTGGCTCCTACGGCGGCTTCATGACCTTCATGGCGCTGTTCCGTTCGCCGGGCACGTTCAAGGCCGGTGCGGCGCTGCGCCCGGTGGTGGACTGGCACCAGTACAACCACGGCTACACCGCCAACATCCTCAACACCCCGGACATCGATCCGGAGGCCTACCGCATCTCCTCGCCGATCGAGTATGCCGAAGGCCTGCAGGACCACCTGCTGATCGCGCACGGGATGATGGATGACAACGTGTTCTTCCAGGATTCGGTCAACCTCACCCAGAAGCTGATCGAACTGCACAAGGACAACTGGTCCATCGCGCCCTACCCGCTGGAGCGCCACGGCTACGTGCGTCCGGATTCCTGGCTGGACCAGTACAAGCGCATCCTCAAGCTGTTCGAAGAAAACCTGAAGTAAGCCCGCGATGACGTCGGTTGCCACTGACGCACCGCACACCGCGGCGACGATCGATATCGTCGCCGCGGTCGTTTTCGATGCCAGCGGCCGCGTGCTGGTCGTGCGCAAACACGGCTCGGACACCTTCATCCAGCCCGGCGGCAAGCCCGAGCCCGGGGAAGCACCGCTGGCCGCGCTGGCGCGTGAGCTGCAGGAGGAACTCGGGGTCATCCTGGACCCTGCCAGCGCGCGCGCACTGGGCCGGTTCGAGGCCTGGGCCGTACACGAAGCCGGGCACCGCGTGCGTGCCCGGGCCTTCTGGGTGACCGTGATCGGCACGCCCCGGCCACAGGCGGAAATCGCCGAACTGGCCTGGGTCCCGTTGCATCCGCCGCATGGGCGGCGCTTGGCAGCGTTGAGTGCAGACCATATCCTGCCGGCGGCCGCGCTCGCGGTGGCGACGACCTGACGGTCGCCGCCGGCCCACCAGGACACCGGATGTCAACGATTCCCCCGCAACTGCCGCACGCCAGGCCAACGCTCGCGCCGGGCGCGCCGCCAAGATTCCTCGCCCCCCTGGCCCAGTCGGTGCTGGTGGTCTGCGCCGCATCGGCGCTGTCCTGGCTCTTGCTGGTGCCCCTCGCCGCGTCGGCCTCCAGCGCCGAGTGGGTCCGCCAGATGGTCCAGGGCCATGACCTGTCGTGGCTGTCGCCCGCGCTGCACTGGCTGGGCGCACACGCCGTGGCGGTGAGCGTGGCCGGGCTGCTGACCTGCCTGGCCGGCGTGGCCGCCTGCTGGGGCATGTTGCGCCGCCAGGGCTGGGCGCTGTGGCTGTTCATCGTGTTGCTGGTCGCCACCGCCGCGTCGAACTTCGCCGCTACCTGGGTGATCGACGATGCCGTCCGCCACCTGCTGGCGTACCTGGCCCCGCACGCCGACGCCAGCGACATGCGCGAGTTGCGCCTGCAGCGGCTGTTCTTCACCGGTACCGCGCTGGGCACCTCGATCGCCTTTGCGGTGCTGCATGTATGGCTGGTGGTGCGCCTGCTGCGCGCCGATGTGCTGGCGTACTTTCGTCGCTGATCCCCTCTTCTCCGCTCCGCCCTCAAGGATGATGTTGTGACCCTTGCTGTATCCACGTTCCGCCGCGCCCTGGCTGCGCGTTGCCTGATGGTGTTCGTCCTGGCGCTGACCAGCCTGCCCGCCGCCGCCGAGTCGATGCAGTGCGGCACGTTCACGGCCGAAGACACCGGCACCACGCTGACGCTGCAAAGCCCGAACCAGGGGTTCCGGCAGATTCCGGAACAGCCGCCCGAACCGTATCTGGTCAGCCGCCTGGGCAACGAACTGAAGCTGGCCGACCTGGACAACGGCGGTGTCTGGTCGCTGACCGTGCAGGAGGGCGGGCGCCTCCTCAGCGATGGCGTCAGCGCGTACCGGCTGCAACGGGCGGCCCGCTGCCAGCCCGCCAGTGTGTTCCCGCCCCCCTCGTGCCGCGCGCAGATCGGCACCTGTCTGCATGACCTCCCGCTGGCCAACAGCGCCACGCTGCGCCAATGGTGCGAGGAGGGCGTGCCCGCAGCGTGCAAGGGCCTGCTCGCCAACTACCAGTCGGAGGCCCGCGACGCGCCCAACGCGGCAACCCCGGCCGAAGACGACCCCGAGCTGGCCGAACCGGCGGTGTGCAAGCCGGACTCGGGCAGCTACGACCAGGCGGCCTGCCTGGAAGCCGCGCGCGAGGTGATGGGCAAGGCGATGGCCAAGGCCCTGCTCGGCGGGCTGGCCGCCGGCGACCCGGCACCGCTGCCGGCCGCACAGCTGGATGAGATCACCGCCCTGTGCAGGGCGCAGACCGCCGGTACGTTCTGCGCCAAGGCGGCCGATGCGCTGTGGGCCGCCGGGCGGCTGCTACCGGCGCGCGATGCCTTGCAGCTGGCCTGCACGCGCGGCCAAGACCCGCGCGCCTGCCAGCGGGCGGCGCCGCTGGCCGGGCTGGATGCCAGGGCGCTCGCCCCGGTGGCGGCCACCGCCCTGCCCTGCGGCAGCTACCTGGCCGACCAGGGACTGATGGATCACCTGGCCTTCGGCGATGGCGGCATGATCGACAGCGGCTTCGGCGGCAAGCTGCGGGCCCGTCTGGTCGATGGCGACATCCGCGTGCGCCATGACCAGGGCGACGACTTCGTGTTCAAGACGCTCGCCAACGGCAACCTGATCGGCATGGACAGCTGGAACCGCTTTGGTTACTACCAGCGCGTCGGCGAGGCGCAGCAGTGCAGCGCACCGGTGGTGTATGTGGAAACCCCGCTGCCGCAGGATTGCCCGGGCATCGGCCGTCCCGGCGCTGCGCAGGCCTGCTGCGCGGCAGGCAAGCTGCAGGGCTGCAACGCCGCCGGCCACCAGTTGGCACTGTCCGATCGCTGGGCGGACGCCGCGCCGTTCTACCTGAAGCTCTGCGCGGCCGGCGTACGCGAAGGCTGCGAGAACCTGGCCAGCGTGTATGAGCACACCGGCGACGAACAGCTGCCATCACAGATCGAAGCGATCTGTGCCAAGGATGGCAAGGGCACGCATGTGGCCTGCGATGTGCACGCCACGCGGAACTGGGCGCTGCTGCAGGTCAGCGCCGGGCTGGAAGCGATTGCCGCGCGGATGGCCGCCGAGGCGGAGGCGGAGGACGACGACAGCCCACCCGATGCGCCGGCCAAGGCGAAGGAACGGCCGGCCAGCAACCGCAAGGGCGGCCGTTGAGTGCACGCAGGCCGTACGCCGGCCTGCGGTAAAGTACGCGCCATGAACGAATTCGAGCRCGTGCGCGCCTATCTGACCGACCTGCAGGACCGCATCTGTGCGGCGATCGAAGCCGCCGACGGCAGCGCCCGGTTCGCCGAAGACGTGTGGCAGCGCGCCGAGGGCGGTGGCGGCCGCACCCGCATCCTGCGCGATGGCGCGGTGTTCGAGCAGGCCGGGATCGGCTTCTCCGATGTGGCCGGCACGCGCCTGCCGCCGTCGGCGTCGGCCAACCGCCCGGAACTGGCGGGCGCGTCGTGGCGCGCCACCGGGGTGTCACTGGTGTTCCACCCGGCCAACCCGTACCTTCCCACCACCCACGCCAACGTGCGTTATTTCCGCGCCGAGCGCGACGGCGTGGAAGTGGCCTCGTGGTTTGGGGGCGGTTTCGACCTCACCCCGTTCTACCCGTTCGATGAAGACGTGCAGCACTGGCATGGGATGGCGCGCGATCTCTGCGCCCCGTTCGGGCCCGAACGCTACGCCGCGCACAAGCGCTGGTGCGACGAATACTTCTTCCTGCGCCACCGCAATGAAACGCGCGGCGTGGGCGGGCTGTTCTTCGATGACCTGCACGGCGATTTCGAGCGCGATTTCGCCTACCTGCGCGCGGTCGGCGATGGCTTCCTGCAGGCCTACCTGCCGCTTGTGGAACGCCGCAAGAACATGCCCTACGGCGAGCGTGAGCGCGAGTTCCAGCTGTACCGCCGCGGCCGCTACGTCGAATTCAACCTGGTCTACGACCGCGGCACGTTGTTCGGCCTGCAGAGTGGCGGGCGCAGCGAGAGCATCCTGATGAGCCTGCCCCCGCGCGTGCGCTGGGAATATGGTTTCCAACCCGAGGCCGGCAGCGATGAAGCGCGCCTGGCCGATTACCTGGTGCCGCGCGACTGGGTGTGAGCGATGCGCCCCTCGCCGGCTGCATCACCGCTTGAAAGCAGCCACCCATGGGGTGGCTCTACCGGATATGGATATCGCATGCGCCCGGTAGTGGCGCCGGCACCGGCTGGATATCGCACACGGCCGGTGGTGGCCCCGCCACGGTAGAGCCACGCCATGCGTGGCTGGGCACTCCCCGGACAGCCTCCACCCATCCGGTGGCGCTACCCCTTCTTCGGCACGATGGTGATGTGGCCGTTGATTTCCAGCACGGCCAGCGCGACGTCGTCGATGGACAGGCAGCCCTGCTGGCGTAGCGCCGCGTCGAGGTCGGCCGGGGTCACCAGCTCGCGCTTGAGCACTGAATCGAGCACCTTGCCATCGCGTGCGATCAGCACCGGCTCGCCTTCGACCAGATTTTCCACGCGTCGGCTGCGCGTGGACAGCCAACCCACGCCGTAATTGATCGAGATGAGCGTGGCGGCCAGCAACAGGCCACCGCCCAGCGAGGTGTCCTTGCCGAGCAGTGCGTTCTGCACTGCGTTGCCGAGCAGCACGATCAGCAGCACATCGAACGGGGTGATCTGGCCCAGCGCGCGCTTGCCCGACAACCGCACCATGCCCAGCACCACCACGTACACCACCACCGCGCGCAGGATGAATTCCCACCACGGCATGGCCAATGCAAACAGATCGCTCATTCCGGTCTCCCCAATCCAGGTCACAGCATGCGGCGCGCATGTGGTCGGCGGCAATACGGGGCGATAGGGGGGGATGGCCGGTGCCGCGCGGGCAGTTTCCAACGCCGCAAATAAAAAGCCCCGCCGACCAGGGGGAGGTCAGCGGGGCCGGGGAACGGGCGCTTGGGGAGTAGCCCCCGTTCCGAGATCTGCTCCAGGGGATGGGAGAGATCCACAACAGGCGTTGCGCCTGTCGAGGTCTATAAAAGCACCTCGAACATTGATAGTTCGTGAAGGGGCCCAATTAATGRAAGGGGTGTAGGGGAAACATTCATCCGAGAGTCAGTTAATCGGCCAGCAATGAACCGATTCAGCTGTTTTCCCGTGATTCCCGTCTCAGTGGGCCTCATCCCAGTTATCACCCACACCGGCGTCCACCACCAGCGGCACCCGCAACTTGGCCGAAGACGACATCAAGTCGATCACCTGGGAACGCAAGGTTTCCAGAAAACTACTTTCGCTTTCGAACACCAGTTCATCGTGCACCTGCATGATCATCCGCGCCTGGTCGCCCTGGCCCTGCAGCCAGTCGTCCACCTTCACCATCGCGCGCTTGATGATGTCCGCTGCGGTGCCCTGCATCGGGGCGTTGATCGCCGCGCGTTCAGCCCCGGCGCGCAGGCCCTGGTTGCGGGCGTGGATGTCGTTCAGGTACAGCCGGCGGCCCTCCAGGGTTTCCACGTAACCCTGGTCGCGGGCCTGCTGGCGCATGCGCTCCATGAAGTCGCGCACGCCGGGATAACGGCTGAAGTACAGCGCCACGTAATCCTGGGCCTGGCCGCGGTCGATGCCCAGGTTGCGGGCCAGCCCGAACGCACTCATGCCGTACATCAGGCCGAAGTTGATCGCCTTGGCGGCACGGCGTTCGTTGGGGGTGACCTCGTCCAGTGCCCGCCCGAAGACCTCGGCGGCGGTGGCGCGGTGCACGTCCACACCCTGTTCGAAGGCGCGTACCAGGCCCGGGTCCTCGGACAGGTGGGCCATGATCCGCAGCTCGATCTGCGAGTAATCGCAGGCCAGGATCTTGCGCCCCGGCGGGGCGACGAAGGCGCGGCGGATGCGGCGCCCGTCCTCGGTGCGGATCGGGATGTTCTGCAGGTTCGGGTCGGAGGAGGACAGCCGGCCGGTGGCGGCACCGGATTGGTGGTAGCTGGTGTGCACCCGGCCGGTGTCCGGATTGACCATCTCCGGCAGCTTGTCGGTATAGGTGCTGCGCAGCTTGGCCAGCCCGCGGTACTCCAGGATCACCCGCGGCAGCTCGTGCTGCTCGGCGATCGCCTCCAGCGCCTCTTCATTGGTGCTGGGCTGGCCCTTGGGGGTCTTCACCAGCGCCGGCAGCTTCAGTTCGTCGAACAGCACGGCCTGCAGCTGCTTGGGCGAATCCAGGTTGAAGGTGTGCCCGGCCAGTTCGGTGGCCTTCTGCTGGGCCGCCAGCATGCGCACGCCCAGATCCTGGCTCTGCCGACGCAGCTCGGCCATGTCGATGTGTACGCCGTTGGCCTCGATCCGGGCCAGCACCGGCACCAGCGGCATCTCGATGTCGCGGTACACCCGCTGCAGCGACGGCGCTTCCAGCAGCTGCGGCTGCAGTGCCCGGTGCAGGCGCAGGGTGATGTCGGCGTCTTCGGCGGCGTAGCGGCCGGCCTCGTCCAGGCCCACCTGCGAGAACGGGATCTGCTTGGCACCCTTGCCGGCCACGTCCTCGAACTTGATCGTGGTGTAGCCCAGGTAGCGCATCGCCAGCGAATCCATGTCGTGGCGGGTGGCGGTGGAGTTGAGCACGAAGCTCTCGAGCATGGTGTCGTCGTGGTAGCCCTGCAGGTTCACGCCATGGCGGCGCAGCACGTGCAGGTCGTACTTGCCGTGCTGGCCGAGCTTCTTCTTGTCCGGGTTTTCCAGCACCGGGCGCAGCGCGGCCAGCACCAGCTCGATCGGCAGCTGCACCGGCGCACCGGGATAGTTGTGGCCCACCGGGATGTACGCGGCATGGCCGGGCTCGACCGCAAGGCTGATGCCGACCAGGTTGGCGCGCATCGCATCGAGCGCGTCGGTTTCGGTATCGAAGGCGATCAGCTCGGCCGCCTCGATGCGCTGCACCCAGGCATCGAGCTGTGCGGTGGTCAGCACCGTTTCGTAGTCACCCGGGGCCGACAGCGCCGGGTCGAGCGGCGCTGCCGCGTCGGCCGGGGCGCTGCGGGCGTAGCCGGCCGCAGTGCCACGCAGGCTCACCGCAGCGTCGCTGGCGGCCACTGCGGCGGCGGCCGGGCCACCCAGCTCCTTGAGCGCCTGGGTGAAGCCGTAGCGCAGGTACAGCTCGCCCAGCGTGGGCACGTCCGGATCGCGCAGGGCCAACGTGCGCGGGCTGGCATCCAACGGCACGCTGGTGCGGATGGTGACCAGCTCGCGGTTGAGCGGCAGGCGCTCCAGCGCGGCGCGCAGGTTTTCGCCGATCTTGCCCTTCATCCCCGGCGCGGCCGCCATCACCCCGTCCAGGTGCTGGTACTCGGCCAGCCACTTGGCGGCGGTCTTGGGACCGCACTTCTCCACGCCCGGCACGTTGTCCACGGCGTCGCCCATCAGCGCCAGCAGGTCGACGATCTGGTCGGCGCGCACGCCGAACTTCTCCATTACCGCCGCGTCCGAATCCATGCGGCTGCCGGTCATGGTGTTGACCAGTTCGATGCCCGGACGCACCAGCTGCGCGAAGTCCTTGTCACCGGTGGAGATGGTCACGTGCAGGCCGTCCTGGTGGCCCTGCAGCGCCAGCGTGCCGATCACATCGTCGGCTTCCACGCCGGGGATGCGCAGGATGCTCAGGCCGAGCGCTTCGACGATGCGGCACATCGGCTCGATCTGCGGGCGCAGCTCGTCGGGCATCGGCGGACGGTTGGCCTTGTAGTCGGCGTACAGGTCATCGCGGAAGGTCTTGCCGGGCGCATCGACCACGAACGCCACGTATTCCGGGCGCTCCTTCAGCGTGGCGCGCAGCATGTTGACCACGCCGAACAGCGCGCCGGTAGGTTCACCGTGGGCGTTGGTCAGCGGGGGAAGCGCGTGGAACGCGCGATACAGGTAACTGGACCCGTCAATCAGGACTAATCGGCTCATGTGACGATTCTACCCGCCCGGTCGCACGCGGTCCCTGCGCGGGCATCACGACCCATGGGGCATAATCCAGACCTCCCCGTACAAGGATCCTCGGCCCATGAAGACTCTGATGCTGGCTGGCCTGCTGTTGCTGGCCGGGTGCGCCACCACCGGCCGCGCGGGTTCGCCCCCGGTCGATGTCAGCGGTGCCGATGTCTCCAAGCGCACCCTGGACAACGGTGACACCGTCGAGGAATACCGCGTCGGCGGCCAGTTGCGCATGGTCAAGGTGAGCCCGTCGCGTGGCGCGGCGTACTACATGTACGACCGCAACGGCGATGGCCGCATGGACAGCGACAAGGACGGCGTCTCGCCGGTGTACTGGAAGCTCTACAGCTGGTGATGGCATACGCCGCGCTGCGGCCGCGCCCGGTGCTGGTACACCGCTTGCAGGCGCAGAAGTCTCTCCCGCCGTTTCGTTTTCCCGCATGAATACGCCCGAACGCCGCCAGTCGCCCGATCCAGTCCAGTTGCGCGCCGGCCTCACCGCCGAGCAACGCAAGGCCGTGGAAACGCTGGAGCATTTCGGCTGGCAGCTGCGGTTCGTGCGCCGCCCGCTGTTCCGCGACCCGATCCCGGTGCTGTTCGACCGCGCGGGCGAGCGCTACGTGGTGCTGCAGCCGGACGGCAGCCTGGACGAATCGCAGACGTTGCAGCTGCGCGATTGATCCAGACGCACCGCACCCGAGCCAGGTAGTGCCGGCCGCTGGCCGGCTCCTCGGTAAAACGTGACGTCGCCAGATACTGCCGGCCGCTGGCCGGCTCCTCGGTAAAACGTGACCTCGCCAGATACTGCCGGCCGCTGGCCGGCTCCTCGGGAAATCTGACGTCACCGGAAGCCGGCCAACGGCCGGCACTACCCGGTCGGTCCCTCAGCGGATTACCAGCACCGGCACGGTGCTGCGCGCGAGCACTTCGGCGGTCTGGCTGCCGAGCAGCACGCGGGTGACGCCGCGGCGGCCGTGCGAGGTCATCACGATCAGGTCGCTGCTGCGTTCGGTGGCGGTGTCGATGATGCCATCGGCGGCGTAGCGGTCCAGCACGTGAACGACGTTGACGCGCAGGCCCTGTGCTTCGGCGGTGGCCTTGGCCGGGTCCAGCACCTTCTGCGCGGCCTCATCGCGGTCGGCCTTGTACTCGGGGCTGTTCATGTACCCCACGCTCCAGCCCATCGCGTCGTACATGCCCACCGCCCACGGCTCGGAAACGGTCACGATATCGACCTCGGCATTGAGGTCGCGGGCCAGCTCCAGGCCTTTGAGCAGCCCCTTTT
>NZ_JBFULO010000048.1:0-15972 GCF_054049855.1 Stenotrophomonas sp. P5_B8
GGCTGGGGCTGGGCTTGAGCCTGAGCCGCAGCATCCTGGAAGCCAACGGCGGCCGGATCCGCGCCGAGCCTGCCGAAGGCGGTGGCGCGCGTTTCGTGTTCGAGCTTCCGGTCGATGCCGGGGCCGACCATGGCTAAGCCCGCTGCACCGGCCGGCGAGCCGGCACCGATCGTGTACGTGGTCGACGACGACCATTCGGTGCGTGCCGCGCTGGAAGACCTGCTGGCCTCGATGGGGCTGCAGGTGCGCGCCTTCGATTCCATCGCCGCCTTCCTGCAGCACCCGCGCCAGGATGCGCCAGCCTGCCTGGTGCTGGACGTGCGCATGCCGGGCCAAAGCGGGCTGGAGTTCCATCGGCAGATGGCCAGCCATGGATTGACGCTGCCGGTGGTGTTCATCACCGGGCACGGCGATATCGCCATGGGCGTGGCCGCGATGAAGGAAGGCGCMATTGAATTCCTGACCAAGCCGTTCCGTGACCAGGAACTGCTGGATGCGATCCACCTCGGCATCGAGCGCGACCGTCTGCGCCGCCGTGATGAGGAGGCGCTGGACATCCTGCGCCAGCGCTGGGTTGCGCTTACCGCTGGCGAACGTGACGTGGTGGATGGGGTGGTGCGCGGCCGCCTCAACAAGCAGATCGCCGGCGAACTGGGCGTCAGCGAGATCACGGTGAAGGTGCGCCGCGCCAACGTGATGCGCAAGATGCAGGCCCGCACCCTGGTCGATCTGGTGCGGATGTACGACCGGTTGGGGCCGGGCTGATCACCGCCGCGACTGGGCAGATAAGCAATCGGCATGAACCGGCCCCGCTGCACGGGCCGGCAGCTTCCTAGAATGCAGGCTGGCCGCGCCTGCGGCACCTCTCCCCTGCTGGATCCTGCCGATGCGCGTTTCCCTGCCCTTCGCCCTGCTCGCCCTGTGCACTGCGCTTGCCGCGTGCCAGCAGCCCCCTTCGGCCAGTCCGGTAGCGTCTGCGGAAGCGGCGCCGGCCGCCGAGGAAATCGCCTGGCGGCATGGCGATGTGGAGGACGCCTTTGCCGATGCGCGCCAGTCCGGCAAGCCGGTGCTGCTGTACTGGGGCGCGGTGTGGTGCCCGCCGTGCAACAAGCTCAAGGCGACCCTGTTCCGTGATCCGGCCTTCATCGCGCTCACCCGACAGTACGTGCCGGTGTACCTGGACGGCGACCTGGACGGCGCGCAGGCGCTGGGCGAGCAGTTCGGCGTGCGCGGGTATCCCACGCTGATCGTGCTGGATCCGCAGCGCCACGAAATCACCCGCCTGGCCGGCGGCAACGACAGTGCCGAGCTGACCCGCGCACTCACCCTGGCGGCCAAGCGACGCACCGCCGTGGCCGATGTGCTGCGGGTGGCGGTGGTGTCGCCGCAGCGGGTGTCCGAAGACGACTGGCGCATCCTGGGCGACTACGGCTGGGAAGTGGATGCCAACCGCCTGTCCGGGCAGCGCGACCCGGCGGTGCTGTTGCGGCAGTTGGCCAAGGCCGCGCCGGCACCGGCGTTGCAACGACGCTTCGCCCTGCTCGCCCTGGGCGCGGAGGCCAACGGCAAGGACAAGGCGGCTCCCGGCAGTGAGGCACGCGAGCAGGCCCGTGCGCTGCTGACTACGGTGCTGGCGGCGCCCACCGAGGTGCGCGCCAATCGCGATCTACTCGGCTACCAGGGTCCGGCGCTGGTGGCACGTGCGGCGGCGACGCCCGAACAGGGCGAGCAATTGGGCGCGCAGCTGTTGGCCGCGTTGGAGCGTGCCGATGCCACCCAGGACAACGCGGCCGATGCGCGGCTCTCCAGCGTGATCACGGAGTTGAGCCTGTTCAAGCAGCAGCATGCCGGTGCGCGGGTGCCGGCGGCACTGGCCGAGAAGGCGCATGAGCGGGTTGCCGCGGCCGACGCGGCGGCCAGGACCCCTCACGAGCGACAGGCGACGATCAGCACAGCGGTGTACGTGCTGCGTGAGGTCGGCGACGACGCAGCGGCGGAAACGCTGCTGCTGGCCGAGCTGGATCGCAGCCAGACGCCGTATTACTACATGCCCGAGCTGGCTGAACTGGCCGAGGCGCGCGGCGACAAGGACGCGGCGCTGGACTGGCTGCGCAAGGCCTACGACGGCGCGCAGGGACCGGCGACGCGGGTGCAGTGGGGCGTGTTGTATGTGGAGGGGCTGGTGCGGTTGCGCCCCGAGGACAACGCGGCAATCGAACAGGCGACCGCGCAGGTGATCGCCGAACTGGATGCGCAGCCGGCCGGGTACCACCAGCGCACGCGGCAGCGCTTCGAGCGGTTGGCGGGCACGTTGCAGACCTGGAGCCGCGTCCACCACGGCCAGGACACGCTGGGCCGCCTGCAGGCGCGCATGGGCGAGACGTGCGCGAAGGCCGCGCCGGGCGCAGATGCCAGCGCCGCCTGCGACCGCTGGCTCAAGGGATAAGCAGCCTCAACAGGCGACCACGGAGAAACGCGTTGACCGGTAGTGCCGGCCGCTGGCCGGCTCTCGCCCCTGCCATGCTGCAGGGCCGCTATTTACCCTCGCAACGCCGCGCCACCGTCGACATACAGATCGCTCATGGCGATGTGGCCGGCCTGCTCGGAGAGCAGGAACATCACCGCCTGGGCGATGTCCGCCGGCGTGGCCAGTTTCCGTAGCGGAATGCCGGTCTTGTACGTATCGGGACTGCCGTCGATCACGCGCTGGGCGCCGTCGGCGTCCTCCCACATGCCGGTCTGCATGGCAGTGAGGGTGGATCCGGGCGCGACGATGTTGCAGCGGATGCCATGCGGGGCCAGTTCCAGCCCGAGGCACCGGGTGAACATGGTGGCTGCGGCCTTGGAAGCGGCATAGGCCGCCATGCCGTGGCGCGGAACACCGGCGGCATTGGAGCTGACGGTCACGATGGCGCCCTTGCGACGCGGCGTCATTACCCGCGCCAACGCACGGCAGACATGGAACACCCCGTCGGCGTTGACCGCGAAAACACGCCGCCATTGCGCGTCGTCGATCTGGTCCACCGTGCCCACTTGCAGCGCGCCGGCAACGTTGATGCCGAAGCCGATCGGGCCGAGCGTGGTCTCGGCCCAGGCGACCA
The DNA here is from genome assembly GCF_054049855.1 of Stenotrophomonas sp. P5_B8. Lineage (NCBI taxonomy): Bacteria > Pseudomonadati > Pseudomonadota > Gammaproteobacteria > Lysobacterales > Lysobacteraceae > Stenotrophomonas > Stenotrophomonas sp. P5_B8. The sequence continues at coordinate 3,102 of NZ_JBFULO010000048.1, forward strand.
CTGCGTTCACGGCCGCCGCGTCGGTGACATCCAGCGACCGCACATGCAGGTTGGCGTGCGAAGGCAGCACCGGCACCGCAAGGTCGGTGGCGATCACCACGCTGCCGCTGTCCAGCAGCAGCTGCACCAGTGCCGCGCCGATCCCGCCGCCCGCGCCGGTAACCAGAGCGAGGGTGCCGTCGAATCCGGTCAGTTTCATGCGGACGTTTCCTTGGGTAGCGCACTTGCCGGGGGCGTATCCCAGCGCTGCAGATGGGTGGAGAGCCACGGCGCAAGCTGGGCCACGGCATCGCGGCCGGTCAGCTCTGCATGCAGGAACGGCAGTTCGAGCGCATCCACCTGCCCTGCATGCGCGTTCCACAGCGCGGATTGAAGATGGGGTCGCGCGGCGTGGTCGCGGCCAGCGCGAACGTGCCGCAGGCGACCGGTGTAGGGACGATGGTGATGTTCGCGGATCAGACCATTGGTGCCGGTGACCGCACGCACCACGCCATCCAGTACCGCATCGGGCAAGTTGCCCAGCGCGCTGTCGCCACGGCGCAGGAACGCCAGAATGCGCGCGCGACTGTCCAGCTCGGGATGCGCATCGGGGTCGTGTCCTGCAATGGCCAGTAATGCGCGCAGCGCGGCCACGGGGTCGGGCGCGGGTTCGGCGCGCCAGCATTCGCTCGGGTAGGCATCCAGCAGCACCAGCTCGCCCACCTGACGACCGACGGCCTGCAGGCGAACTGCCATGGCCTGGGCGATGATGCCGCCCACCGACCAGCCCAGCAGGTGGACGGCGCCTTCGGGCTGGACCGACAGCACGCGATCCACATAGCTGGCCGCAAGCGCGTCGATGCTGTCCGGTAGCGGCTGTGCGGTGTCCAGTGCGGGCGACTGCAGGCCGTGGACGTCGCGGGCCGGCTGCAGGGCGCGGGCGAGGTCACGATAATTCCAGGCGATGCCACCGGCGGGGTGCACCACGAACAACGGTGCCCTGCCCGGCTCGCCACTGGCCAGGCGGATCAAGGGCGCCAAGCCATCGTCGGTCTCGGCGGTGGGCGCGTCCAGCAGTGCGGCCAGGCCCGCCACGGTGGGGTGGGCGAACACCGCGCCGAGGCCCGGGTCGCGCTGCCAACGGTGCTGGATGGCCAGCAGCAGGTGCACCGCGGACAGCGAATCGCCGCCGAGACTGAAGAAGTCGGCGTCGGCACTGATCGGCGCCTCCCGCCCCAAGACCTGCGAGAACAGCGCGGCCAATACCTGCTCGGTTTCCGTGTACGGCGCACGGCCGTCCTGCGCGTGCAGCGGGGGCGCGGGCAGCGCGTTGCGATCAAGCTTGCCGTTGGCGGTCACCGGCCACTGCTCGACCACGACCAGCGCGCTGGGCAGCATGTAGTCCGGCAGGCGTGCGGCAATGCCGCTACGAATGCGGTCGATGTGGAGGCCCTCGCCAGAGACGTAGCCGACCAGGCGGCGCTCGCCCGGCCGGTCCTCACGCAGCAGCACTTCCGCACGGGTCACCCCGAGCTGCGAACGCAGCGCGGCGTCGATTTCGCCCAGCTCGATGCGCAGACCGCGCAGCTTGACCTGGTGATCGCTGCGGCCCAGGTACTCCACCGCGCCGTCGCTGCGCCACCGGGCGACATCGCCGCTGCGGTACAGCCGGCCGCCGGCCACGTGCGGATCGTCCAGGAAGCGTTCGGCGGTGAGATCGTCGCGGCCGAGGTAGCCGCGTGCCAGTTGCACCCCGCCCAGGTACAAGTCGCCGGGTACGCCGGGCGGCAGCGCACGCAGCTGCGCGTCGAGCACGTAGAGCCGCGTGTTCCAGACCGGATGACCGATCGGCACCGGGTGGGAGCGATCGTCGCGGCTGGCGGGCCATGCGCTCACGTCCACGGCGGCTTCCGTGGGCCCGTAGAGATTGTGCAGTTCCGCATCGACGGTGGCGTGGAAGCGATCGCGCAACGACGGCTCCAGCGCTTCGCCGCTGGTGAACACCCGGCGCAGTGTCAGGCCCTGCGCGGCAGGAACCGCGAGGAATGCATCCAGCATCGAGGGCACGAAATGCACGGTGGTGATGGCCTGTTCGCGGATCAGCGTGGCCAGCAGGGTCGGATCACGGTGTGCCTCGGGCGCGGCGATCACCAGCGTGGCCCCGCACAGCAACGGCAGGAAGAACTCCCAGACCGACACATCGAAGGTCGCCGGGGTCTTCTGCAGAATGCGCTCGTCGCTGCCGACGCTGTAGTGACCGCGCATCCATTGCAGCCGGTTGACGATGGCGCGGTGTTCGATCAGCACGCCTTTTGGATCCCCGGTCGAGCCGGAGGTGTAGATGACGTAGGCCGCGTCCTGCGGGTGCACCGTATCGACCAGTGTGGCGTCGTCCGTATCGTTCCACGCCTGCGGGGACAAGACCGCCAAGCCGGGGAAACGGGCGGCATCCTCGGCCTCTGCCAGGACGCAGACCGGCTGCGCGGACGCGAGTATCCGCGCCAGTCGTGCATCRGGATGGGCCAGGTCGACCGGCAGGTAGGCCGCGCCCGCCCGCAGCACGGCCACCAGCGCCACGACCAGATCCAGCGAACGGGGCAATGCGATCACCACCMGCGACTCGCGCGCCGCGCCCAGCGCCTGCAACTGCAACGCCAGGGCCCGGCTGCGGCGTTCCAGCGCGGCGTAGCGCATCGTCTGGCCCGCGAACGCCAGCGCAATGGCCCTCGGGTGGGTCTGCATCGCGTTCGTCAGCAAGGCGCTCAGCGATATGTCCGGCAGGGCCTGCGCGGTCGCGTTGACCTCGTATAGATAGCGCTGCGCTTCGGCCGGGGTGGCCAGGGCAATATCGTCCATGCGCCCGTCGCGCTCGTGCACGTCCAGTGCCGCGGCGATGAAATGCAGCAGCCGATCGGCATGCGCACCTACCTGCGCGGCGTCGTAAAGGGTTGGGTTGGCTTCGATTTCCAGGTCCAGCAGTGTGCTGCCATCCCCCCGGAATCCGAACGTGATGTCGTCCACCGGACCGGTACCCAGCACCTCCAGCCGGGTCTGCACACCCGCCAGCGGCAGCGGCCGATAGAACGGCTGCACGTTGACCATCGGGCCGTGCAGGCGGCGTTGGCCACCGATCAGTCCCAGGTCGCGGCGCAGCTGTTCGCCACGGTAGCGGCCGTGACGGCGGCCGCGCAGCAGGTCACGCGCGACCGTGCGGACAAAGCCGGCAACGCTGTCATCGGCCGCGCTCACGCGTAGCGGCAGCACATTCATCACCATGGCCGGCACCCGTGCCGACACGCTGCCCAGCCGTCCCATGAACGGCACGCCCAGCACCACCTCGTCCAGCGCGCTGAAACGGCGGCAGTACGCAGCCGTCAGCGCGCTCAGCAGGTCCGGCCACGGTTGCCCGATCTGCTGCGCGACGGCCTGCACGCGAGCGCGCAACGCGTGCGGCACGTCGCTGACCAGGCGCAGCGCATCTGCGGCGGCGGCAGCGGCAATGCCTGTCAGCCCTTCCGCCGCAGGCGCGCCGGACAGGTACTGACGCCAGTACGCGCCATCGGCATCACGCCGCTCACTGCCTGCGTAGGCGGCGTCCTCGGCGATCACGGGCGCAAATGCAGCCAGCCCGGGATGTTCCCCACGGCTCCCGCCGTAAAGGGCGCAGACCCGCTCGCTGAAGAGCGCCATCCCGTAGCCATCGGTGGCCAAGTGATGCACGCGCAGGTACCACACGTACCGGTCGGTGCCGAGGACGAACAGGCAGTGCTGCGCCAGCCGGTCACGCGCAGGGTCCACCGCGTGCAACCGGTCCTGGTCCATCGCCGCGCGTGCCGCGGCGGCAGGATCGGCCTGCAAGCTCAGGTCCACCACGCGCATGGCGGGCACGTGGTCCGGGTCATGCCACTGCTGCGGCTGGCCATCGTCGCCCACGCTGAAGCGCAGCGCGAGCGCTTCTGCTTCGTGCGCGGCAGCATCCGCCGCGGCAACGAAGCTACGGACGTCGAGGGCGCCTTCCACCCACACCGCATGCGCGGTACTGAAGGCGGCCGGCGCGTCGGCCAGGCGCTGCGCATACCACAGGCCGGTCTCCGCCTCGGTCAGCGGGTAACGCTGCGCGGCTTCATGCACCTGGTCCACGCGTGCGTTCATGCGCGGTCGGCGCTGGCCTGCAGCCGCTGCACCACGCCCCACCAGCCGGCCAGCGTGGCGTGCTCGGCAAGATGGCTGAACTCCAGCGGGATCCCGCTCTCGCCCCACGCCAGCACCAACCCCAGCACCCGCATCGAATCCAGCCCCAGGTCGATCAGGTTGTCCTCATCGCCAATGGTCTCCGGCGCTTCGCCAAGCATGCCGGCCACATCGATGCGCATGCGTTCAAGGTCGAGGGCGACTGCGCGCGTATCGGGGCTCATGCCAGGGTCTCCAGCAGCTGGTCGGTGGTCAAGGGCACGCCGCAGGTCCGCGCGATCAACTGCATCGCCATATCGTGATCGGCACGGGAGAAATCGGCCACGGCATCGGCCGCGATGAAGGCTTCGATATCGCGCTGGAAGGCCTCGCTCACCGTCGCCGCGCAGCCGATATGCGCGTACACGCCGGTGACCAGCAACTGGTCGCGGCCGCGCGCACGCATCATTGTTTCCAGGTTGCTGCGCTGGAACGCGCTGTAGCGGTGCTTGACCAGTATGTGGTCGCCCGCCGCCGGGGCCAGCGCAGCGAGGATCGTTTCGTGTTCCGGCGTGGCGTGCATGCCCGGCCCCCACAGATCGGCCTGCAGGCCACGGTCGCGGCGATCCTGGTTGCCCCGCTGTGCGGTGTAGAACACCGGAATGCCGCGGGCACGGCAGTGCCGCAGCAGGCGGGCGGTGTTGGCCACGGCCGGCGCCAACGGTGCCGCGTCGGCGTTGAATGCACCCAGAAAGTACTGCTGCATGTCGTGCACCAGCAGCGCCAGGCGCTCGCTGCGCGGCTGCCAGGCACCGCGCGGGGACGGCAGCTCGTTGGCCAGCGGCGGGGAATAGTCGGCAATCCTCGGCAGCGCCATCAGCGCGGTCCTCCTGTTTGTTGGATGTAACGTTCGCGCAGTTGCGCGCGCAGTTCGCGACGGCTGATCTTGCCGACCGCCGTGGTGCCGAACGCCTCGACGAACACCACCTGGTCGGGCACCTTGAACGCGGCCAGGCCACGTCCACGCACCCAGGCCTTGAGGCTGGCTGCCGTCGGCGGGGTATTTCGTGCGATCACGAATGCGCAGCTGCGCTCGCCCAGGTAGGGATCGGGCATGGACACCACCGCCGCATCGAACACCTCGGCGTGCGCCAGCAGATGGTCTTCGATCTCTTCGGCGGAGATCTTCTCGCCGGCCCGGTTGATGTGGTCACCTGCCCTGCCCTGCACCACCAGGTAGYCACCGGCCAGCTGCTGCACCCTGTCACCGGTGCGGTAATAGCCGTCTTCGGTGAACGAGCGCGCATTGGCCGCCGCATCGTTGTGGTAGGCACGGATCGTATACGGGCCGCGGGTGAGCAGATGGCCGACGGCGCCCTCGGCGACCGGATGGCCGTTGTCATCGACCACCAGTACCTCGTCGTCGGGCGAGATCGGTCGGCCCTGCGTGCCCACCACCACGTCCTGCGGGTCGTGCAGCCGCGTGTAGTTCACCAGCCCTTCGGCCATGCCGAACACCTGCTGCAACTGGCAGCCCAACGCATCGATCACGCGCCTGGCCGCTTCCGGCACCAGCTTGGCGCCGCCCACCTGCAGCACGTTCAGGCTGGACAGATCATGCGTCGTACTCCCGGCGGCCTGGGCCCACAGCAGCGCCAACGGTGGCACCAGACCCACACAGGTGACGCCTTCGCGCGCGATCAACGGAAACGCTACATCCGGTCCCGGTCCCGGGCTGAGTACCACCCGCGCACCGGCGTACAACGCACCGAAGAAACCGGGCGAGCTCATCGGGAAGTTGTGCGCGGCCGGCAGCGCGACCAGGTACACGCTGTCGCGGTCGATACCGCAGATGCCGTTGCTGGCACGGAACGAATAGATGTAGTCGTCATGCGTGCGCGGGATCAGCTTGGACAACCCGGTGCTGCCACCGGACAGCTGCAGGAACGCGACCGACTGCGGGTCCGGATCGGCCGGCAGCTGCGAGACGTCCCCCTGCAGCGCCGCTACGGCACTGAACTCAGCCGCGTCGCCGACGATCAGCACATGCTGCAGCGTCGGCACCGCGGTCTGCAGTTCACGTGCGAGGGTGCGGTAATCGAAGCCGTCATGGCCGGAGGCGGCGACGTAACCGCGTGCCTGCGCCTTGCGCACGAAGTGGGTCACCTCGGTGATGCGATGCGCGGGCAGCGCGTACACCGGGATCAATCCGGCACGCATCAGCCCGCAGGCCACCGTCACAACTTCGGGAACATTCCCCAGCTGCACCACCACGCGGTCGCCCGGCACCAGTCCGGCAGCGAGCAGGCCCGCGCCGATCCGGCCGGCTTCCTGCCACAACCCGGCGTAGCTCAGGCGGACCCCGCCCGCCACCACCGCGATGTCGTCGGCAAAGCGTGCGGCGCGATCACGCAGGAAACCAGGGAAGGTTTCGCCACGCCAGTAACCCGCAGCGCGATAGCGGGCGACCAGCGCCGCCGGCCAGGTCTGGCACAGCGGCATCAGCGCAGATTCGTCCACGTCGTTCATCAGCAACTCCATTGACTCATGCAGAAGGCACGTGGTCGACGCCGAGGGCGTTCAACAGCGCGCCGAATTTCGCGGCGGTTTCGGCCACTTCCAATGCGGGCTCGGAGTCGGCGACGATCCCGGCCCCGGCATAGATCCGCGCCTGCCGGCCCTGCACGCGCGCGCAGCGGATCGCCACGTACCAGTCACCGTCGCCGTCGGCATCGGTCCAGCCCACTGCGCCGGCGTAGAAACCGCGCGGCACCGGTTCCAAGGCGCAGATCGTATCCAGCGCGAGCTGGCGTGGCGTGCCGCACACCGCCGGAGTGGGATGCAGGGCCGCCACCAATGCGGCCACCGGCGTGGCGGCATTGCTCAGCGTCGCCTCGATGCGCGTGCCGAGATGCCACATCGTCGCAGTGGCATGCAGCGACGGGCGCGCATCGGCCTCGACATGAGTGCACCACGGCGCCAGCGCGGTGACGATGGCCTCGACCACGTGGCGGTGCTCGTCGTGGTCTTTCGCCGAGCCCAGCAGGGCCTGCGCGGTGCGCGCATCCTCCGCGGGATCGGCACTGCGCCGCGCCGATCCGGCCAGCGGATGCGAAAGCACCCGCGTGCCACGACGCGACACCAGCAGCTCCGGGGTAGCGCCGACCAGCCAGGCGGGCGGCTCCGGCCCGTCGATCGGCAGCGGCACCAGATAGGTGGCCACGCTCGGATCGTGGCCCAGTCGCGCGGCCAGCTCGCGCGGTGCGATGGGCTGCCCACTGTGCAGGTGCAGGCTGCGCGCCAGCACCACCTTGTGCAGGTCCGGCGCGGGCTGTTGCAACCGGGTCAACGCCTGGCGCACGGCATCGGCATAGTGCTGCGCGCTCGGCTCGGCGCTGACACTGCCGGAAAAACGCGGCACCGGCGGTGCCGGCAGTGCCGCCGCAGGCGCCAGCCACTCCGGCTGATGCAGCGCATCGTCGGCCTGTGGGTCGAACGGCAGCGCCCCCACCAGCAACGGCAGTCCGGCATGCGGCGCGGCAAAGAACGCGGCGACCCGCGCGGCCAGGCTGGCGGTACCACCACCGGGCAGGCGTGCGCGGCAACCGCGCGCATCCAGCGAACGCAGCGGCGCGCGCAGCAGGAACTGCGCCGTGGCCGCCGCCTCGTCCACGCCGCCGCCGTCTTCGTCGCGCTGCGCACGCGCCTGCAGGCTGTCGTTCATGCCGTCACCGCCATGCGATGGCGCATTGCCGCGATGGAGAGCACCAGCAGCAGCACGCCCACCAGCACATACGGTGCACTCGGCCGCCATTGGTACAGCAGCGTGCCCAGCATCGGCCCGATCACCATGCCCAGGCCCTGCACCGACGCCACCGTGCCCGCCGCCGCGCCCTGCTCGTGGGCCTGCACCGAATCGGCGGCAAGCGCCTGGAACGACGGAAACACGAAGCCCATGCCGAACGCCGCGACGGCGTACGCCAACAACAGTTCCCAGCGCGCATCCACCAGCGCAACCGACGCAAAGCCCATCGCCGAGATCAACGCGCCGATGGCGATCCAGCGGCGCGGCGATACGCCGCCGAGCTTCATCACCAACACCTGCGCCAGGATCAGGCCCACCCCTACGGCGGTGAGGGCCAGGCCAGCCGCCTGCGCGCCATCGGTCGGCGACAGCTGCAACCGGTCGATGGCAAAGAATCCAACCGTCACCTGGGCGATGGTCACCGACACCATCGCCGCGAAGACCGCCAGGATCGGCAGGCGCAGGCGTGCATCGGTCCAGCCCAGGCGCTGACGCGGTCCGGTCGCCGCCGTCGCGGCCACCGGCGCGTCGGCCGGCAACCGCCACGCGATCACCGCCAGCGACAGCAGCGGCAGCAACGCGGCGACATACAAGGTCAACGACAGCTGATGGAAGGCGATCCAGCCCGCAGCGGCCGGCCCGATCACCATGCCCAGCGCATTGGCGCTGCCGAGTTTGGCCATGGCCGCAGCGCGTTGCCCGGGCGCGGCACCATCGGCCACCATCGCCGCTGCCGTGGGCGGCACCGCGGCGTAGAACAACCCCACCAGCGCCCGCGTCCCCACCAGCACCACCACCGACAGCCACAGCGCCGGCGGCCGGGCCAGCGCGGCATCGACGAATACCGCCATGACCACGTAGATCACCACGTAAGCGGCCAGCGCGATCAGCAGCACGCGCTTGCGCCCGATCCGGTCGCTCAACGTGCCCCAACGGCGTGCGGACAGCATCCACAACACGCCGGCGGCGGTCACCGACAAGCCGGCATGCCATTCGGCCAGGCCCAGCAGACGCACCACCGGGCCCACCACCGCCACGAAGGCCATCATCGCCATCGTGCCGGTCAGGGCGGCGAACACCAGGGCCGGTAAACCGGGTACTACCGAACGCTCACGCATGGACCACCACCGCCAATCAGAGGAAGGGCGCGCGGCGCGGCGGCGCGGCGCGTCGAATCGATCGGCTTGGGCGATCAAGGTCGCCTTGGCTATCCATTCAAATGATAACAGGTCGCATTCGCAGGTGCCCGCACAGGGTGATGCGGCGTTCAGCACATTGACGGCGATCAACCCKCACACACATCGGCCCGACTAAGCTGGATCCACCCCACCCCGGCACTCTGCAATGGCGTCACTTCCCCCCATCACCGCCCTGCCCGGCATCGTCGCCGATATCGCGCAGGGGCTGTCGGTACAGATCATCAGCCTCACCGGCGAAATCTGGAGCGGCGACGTGCGCGAGATCAGCCTGCCCGGCAGCGAGGGTCGCTTTGGCGTATTGGCGCAGCACGCACCGCTGCTGGCCACGTTGCGCGAAGGCATGGTCTCGGTGTTTCCGCTCGCCGCCGAGCCGCCGTTGCATGTCTATGTGTCCGGCGGACATGTCGAAGTGCAGCCGGGCAAGGTGATCGTGCTGGCCGATCTGGGGCTTCGCAGCGAAAACCTGGACGACGCCCGCGCCCGCGCCGCACGCGAGGCCGCCACCTCGCCAATGGCCGCCGAACTAACCAATCCGGACAACGCCAAGGTGCATGCCGAACTGGCCTGGCAACGGGGACAGCAACTGCGCGCGTTGCCCTGGAAGTAGCCCCCGCGCCATCGGCAGGGACGCCGTGAACCGACCCACGGTCGGCCCCTGCGTGCTGGCGTTTTTTCAGGTGGCGCCCCGCCCGCACGGCTGCGGCGTTTGGTCACGTCCGGCGCGTCATCAACCCAACATATGATGTTGACGATGAGGCAGACCCACACTATGTTGTGTTCATCGGCTCCCCGCTTCCGCCAGGCCCGGTTCCTCGTCGCGCCCCCGCAGACCGCTCCGGTCGCAGGGCGTGACCACCCGAACGGCGCCTGGTTGCGAGAGCGTTGCCCGGACACATCCGGGGATGATCCCCCTGCCTCCATGACGCCCGCCCGGCCGTCGCGATGCCTGTATCGCGACGCGACAACTGCGCACCGCATGGATTTCCGATGATCAACGACGACACCCCGCTCTCCGCACCCTCCGCCTCCTTCGATCACACCGCCCCGCTCGGCGGCGATGGTCTGTGGATCACCAAGGAAGGCGGCAACCGCCGCATGCCCTTCGACCCGCCGCGACTGCTGCGCTCCATCCAGGGGGTACACGCAGAATTTCCGCAGCTGGACCTGGCCGACTACCAGCGGGCCGTGCTGGCACTGGTGCACCGCCGCGAACAGCTCGCTGCCGATGAACTGGTCGACCTGCTGATCCGCGAGGCCGAGTCGCGCATCGACCTGGTCGCGCCGGACTGGGAGYACTTCGCCGCACGGCTGTACCTGCGCCGGCTGTACAAGCGCGCCAGCAAGAATCGCTTTTACGATGCCAGCCTCAAGTACGGTTCCTACGTCGGCCTGCAGGAGAGCCTGGCCGACCGCAACGTGTACTCCATCGACATCCTCAAGGCCTATTCCAAGGAGGAACTGGAAGAGGCCGGGCGCATGATCGAGCCAGACCGCGACCTCCTGTTCGCCTACAACGGGCTGTACCTGCTGGCCACGCGCTACCTGGCCACCGACCACTCGCGCGCGGTCTATGAGCTGCCGCAGGAGCGTTGGCTGACCATCGCGCTGTACCTGATGCAGAACGAACACCTCAGCGGCGACCGCACCCGCGCACGGCGCATGCGCCTGGTGCACGAGGCGTACTGGGCGCTGTCGCACCTGTACATGACCGTGGCCACCCCGACCCTGGCCAACGCCGGCAAGGTCGGCGGGCAGTTGTCGTCGTGCTTCATCGACACCGTCGACGACAGCCTGCAGGGCATCTACGACTCCAACACCGATGTTGCCCGCGTATCCAAGCACGGCGGCGGCGTGGGCGCCTACCTGGGCTACGTGCGCTCGGCCGGCGCGGCCATCCGCGGCGTGGCCAACTCCTCCGGCGGCGTGGTGCCGTGGATCAAGCAGCTCAACAACACCGCGGTCAGCGTCGACCAGCTCGGCCAGCGCAAGGGCGCCATCGCGGTGTACCTGGACGTCTGGCATCGCGACATCGAGGCCTTCCTCGACCTGCGCCTGAACAACGGCGACCAGCGCCTGCGCGCGCACGATGTGTTCACCTCGGTATGCCTGCCGGACCTGTTCATGGAGGCGGTGGAACGGCGCGGCGACTGGTATCTGTTCGATCCGTACGAAGTGAAGCGGATCAAGGGCTGGTACCTGCAGGACGTCCACGATGAGCAGCGCGGCCAGGGCAGTTTCCGCGAACGCTATGCCGAGGTCGTCGCCGACGAACGCATCAGCCGTCGCACGATCAAGGCCATCGACCTGTTCAAGCGGATCATGGTCAGCCAGCTGGAAACCGGCAACCCCTTCATGTTCTACCGGGACGAAGTGAACCGGATGAATCCCAACAAGCACGCCGGCACGGTGTACTCCAGCAACCTGTGCACCGAGATCCTGCAGAACATGAGTCCGACCCGGCTGATGCAGGAAATGATCAGTGGCGACCAGATCGTCACCACCCGCCAGGCCGGCGATTTCGTGGTGTGCAACCTGTCCTCGATCAATCTTGGTCGTGCGGTCACCGCCGCGCCGGACCTGCTGTCCAGCGACGTGCTTGAGCGGCTGGTGCCGATCCAGGTACGCATGCTCGACAACGTCATCGACCTCAACCAGTTGCCGGTTCCGCAGGCCACCATCACCAACCGCAAGTACCGCGCGATCGGCTTGGGCACCTTCGGCTGGCACCATCTGCTGGCACTCAAGCAGATTGACTGGAACGACGCGCAGGCCGAGGACTACGCCGACAGCCTCTACGAGCGCATCAACTACCTGGCCATCCAGGCCAGCATGCGTCTGGCCGAAGAGAAGGGCCGCTACAGCGCCTTCCTTGGCAGCGACTGGCAGACCGGCGAGTACTTCCGTGCCCGCGGCTACGACAGCCCCGCCTGGCAGGAACTGGCCGCGCAGGTGAGCGTGCACGGGCTGCGCAACGGCTGGCTGCTGGCGGTGGCACCGAACATGAGTACCGCGCAGATCGCCGGCTCCAGCGCCTCGATCGACCCGGTATACGGCGCGTTCTACTACGAAGAGAAGAAGGACTTCCGCCGCCCGGTCGCCGCCCCCGGGTTGTCCCTGGACACCTACCCGTACTACGAAAAGGGCGCCTACCGCCTGGACCAGTTCGCCAGCATCCGCCAGAACGCACGCCGCCAGCGCCACGTGGACCAGTCGATCAGCTTCAACCTCTACGTGCCCAGCACCATCCGCGCCAGCACCCTGCTCGCACTGCACATGAGCGCCTGGCGCGAAGGCCTGAAAACCACGTATTACGTGCGCTCCAACGACATCGACATCACCGAATGCGACTGGTGTGGCAGCTGACGACCGCAGGTCGTCAGCGGTAGTGCCGGCCGCTGGCCGGCAACCAGGCACAGCCCGTCAACGGTAGTGCCGGCCGCTGGCCGGCAGCCAGACACAGCCCGTCAGCGGTAGTGTCGGCCGCTAGCCGGCAACCAGGCACAGCCCGTCCACGGTAGTGCCGGCCGCTGGCCGGCAACCAGGCAAACGCACGTAACCGACAACCAGGACACCCCCATGGCAACACCGCTCGAACGCATCAAGATCCTCGAACCGCGCCACCCCAACCGCTCCACCGGCATCATCAACGGCCGCACCAGCGGCATCCTCAACTGGAACGACATCCCCTACCCGTCCTTCTACCGGGCGTACAAAGAGC
>NZ_JBFULO010000049.1:0-15960 GCF_054049855.1 Stenotrophomonas sp. P5_B8
CGCTGGCGCTGGCCACCGGACAGCTTGACCCCGCGCTCGCCCACATGCGCGTCGTAGCCGGTACGCCCTTCGCCGTCGCGCAGCGTCTCGATGAACGCCTCCGCGCGCGCCTTGGCCACCGCGCTGCGCAACTGCGCCTCGGTCGCATCCGGCCGGCCATACAGCAGGTTGTCGCGGATCGAGCGGTGCAGCAGCGACGTGTCCTGGGTAACCACCCCGATCTGCCGACGCAGGCTCTCCTGGGTCACGGCGGCGATGTCCTGGCCATCGATGCGGATATGCCCGCTTTCCAGGTCGTACAGACGCAGCAGCACATTGACCAGGGTCGACTTGCCCGCGCCCGACGGACCGACCAGGCCGATCTTCTCGCCCGGCTTCACGTCCAGGTTGAGCCCGGCCATCACCCCACCGGCCTTGCCGTAGTGGAAATGGATATCGTCGAAATGCACCCCGCCCCGTGCGACCTCCAGCGGCACCGCATCAGCACGGTCCTGCACGGTCAGCGGCTGGGAGATCGTGGTGATGCCATCCTGCACCGTGCCGATGTCCTCGAAGATGCCATTGATGGTCCACATGATCCAGCCGGACATGTTGTGGATGCGAATCACCAGACCGGTGGCCAGGGTGATCGCGCCGACGCTGATGTGGCCGCCGTTCCACAGCCACAGTGCCAGCCCACAGGTGCCCACGATCAGAAAGCCGTTGACGATGGCGATGGTGACTTCCAGCCCGGTGGTGACCCGGGTCTGGCCACGATGCTTGACCGCCAGGTCCTGGATCGATTCAGCCACGTAGGCCTGCTCATGCCCGCCATGGGCGAACAGCTTCAGCGTGGGAATGTTGGTGTAGCCATCGACGATACGGCCCATCGCCTTTGAACGTGCTTCCGAAGCGATCCACGCCCGCTGTTTCGCGCGCGGTACGAAGTACCCCATGATCACCGCGTAGGCGGCCATCCACAGCCCCAGCGGAATCATCAGGCGCCAGTCGGCCTGCGCGAACAGGTACAGCGCGGTGCCGGTGTAGACGATGATGTACCAGAGCGAATCGACCATCTGCACCGCCGATTCACGCAGTGACGTACCGGTCTGCATGACCCGGTTGGCCATGCTGCCGGCGAAGTCGTTCTGGAAGAAACTCAGGCTCTGCCGAACCACGTAGTTGTGCATCAGCCAGCGCGAGCGGTTGCTCAGCCCCGGCACGATGGCCTGGTTGACCAGCAGGCTGTGCAGCGACACCAGCAGCGGCCGCGCGATCAGGGTGATGCCGGCCATCCACAACAGCGTGTTGGCATGGCGGGCGAAGAAGCCGCTGCCGGGCTGCTCGGCGACCATGTCCACGATGCGGCCAAGGAAATCGAACATCGCCACTTCCACCAGCGCCAGCAGCAGGCCGGCGATCAACGTGGCCAGCAGCACCGGCCACACCGGGCGCAGATAGTGGATGTAGAACGGCACCACCCCGCGCGGCGGCATGCGGCCGTCGAGGGGCGGAAACACCGGAATCAGCGACTCGAACCAGCGGAACATCGCAGTGCACCCAAAACATGACAGGCCGCGATTATCCCACCACGGCCTGTGTTTTTACTCGCGCCTCCATCACAGGCCGGTGGCGGTATTCAGCCCTTGGCGTCGGCCACGATCGGGACGAACAACAAGTCCTGGAAATCGAAGCTGAAATCGGTCAACGACGAGATCGCCTGCATGCGCATGTCGCGCACCTTGCCATCCGGATCCAGGCTGAAGTTGACGAACGCATCGGCGTTGAGCGAGCGGTCGTCCCAGCGCACGATGAAGGTGTCGTGCTGCCAGTGTTCCAGCGTGCCGACCAGCTGGGCGGTCTTGCCGAACCGCAGGCGCAGTTTGCCGCCGTCGCGTTCCACGAACACATCGCCATACCATGCATCGCGGTAACCGCCGGCGTAACGCGCCAACGGCAGCGACGGTTTGCTTTTGGCATCGCGCGCCGCCTGATGCGTTGCCCAGCTTTCATCGGCCTTGTCCTGCGCCTTGGCCACCGCCGCCGCATACGCCTCGACCCAGTCGGTGGGTGGCGTCTGCAGGTACGCATCGAGCACGTCCATGGTGATCGCATTGAACGCGGCGCCCACTTCCTGGTTGGTCAGCACCACGATGCCCAGCTTCTGCTCGGGCACCAGGGTCACCCGCGAGACCATGCCCGGCCAGCCGCCGGTGTGCCAGACCAGCTTCTGGCCACGGTAATCGCTCAGGCTCCAGCCTTCGCCATAACCGGCGAAGTTCGGCTTGGCCGCCGCCAGCTGCGGCACGCTGGGCTCGGCCACCACCTGCGGGGTGATCATCTGCCACATGCCCTGCTGGCTCTTGGCGCTGAACAGCGCCTGCCCGTTCTCCAGCGTACCGTGGGCCAGCTGCACGTTCATCCAGCGCGCCATGTCGTGCACGCTGGAATAGATGCCGCCGGCGCCGGCGTTGTTGGACCAGGTCAGCGGGGCGACGGTACGCAACGTGCTGAAGTCGTACTTGGCGTGGCCGACCGCGGCGTTGTCGCCGGGCTTGAGGTGGTCCGCGTTGTAGCGGGTGCCGTCCATGCCCACCGGGGTGAAGATGTGCTGCTGCAGGAACGCGGCGTAGGACTGCCCGGAGACCTGCTCGATCACCTGCTGGGCCACCGCGTAGAGAATATTGTCGTAGGCGTAGCGGTCGCGGAAGCCGGCTTTGAGCGGCACCTTGGCCAGGCGCTGCACGACCTCCTGGTTGCTGTAGCCGGTGGTCGGCCAGAACAGCAGATCACCCGCTCCCAGACTCAGCCCGCTGCGGTGCGAGAGCAGGTCGCGGATGCGCATCTCGCCAGTAACGTAGGGATCGGACATGCGGAAGCCCGGTAGATGGTCGATCACCCGGTCGTCCATCTTCAGCTTGCCCTGCTCGGCCAACAGATTCAGCGAGGTGGCGGTGAAGGCCTTGGTGTTGGACGCGATCGCAAACAGCGTATCGGCCTGTACCGGTGCCGGCTTGCCCAGTTCGCGCACGCCGTAGCCGCGTTCGAACACGACCTGGCCATCCTTGACCACCGCCACGGCGATGCCGGGCACGTCGAACTGGCTGCGGACGCGCTCGACCGTGCTGTCCAGGCGCTGCAGCTGCGCCGGTACCGCCGCCGATGCCAAAGGTGCACATGCGAGCAGCACGATGCCTCCGATCCAGGATGTGTTCAAACAGTGTCTCCAGGTGCGTGTCGCGGGGACGTTGAGGCCTGCACGGGCCCGCTCGCCGGTTTCGCACGATGGTAACGCGCGCGCGCTCAGGCTCGCCTGTGCCAGAAGGAGGACCGCTCCGGAGACCGACATGACCGCGCCTGCCGATACCGTATCCACCGTCATTCCGTGCCTGCGCTACCGCGACGCCCGGGCGGCGATCGCCTGGCTGCAGCACGCGTTCGGGTTCGAGCCGCAGGCGGTGTATGCCGAGGGCGATACCGTCCACCATGCACAGCTGGTCTACGGCCACGGCATGATCATGCTCGGCTCGGTCGACACCACCAGCGAGTGGGGCCGGCACAGCGTGCAGCCCGATGAGGTCGGCGGTCGCCAGACCCAGAGTGCCTGTGTGATCGTGGCCGATCCCGACGCGCATTACGCGCGGGCGGTGGCCGCCGGCGCACGGGTGGTGATCGAGATCGCCGACCAGCCCTACGGCGGGCGCGGCTACGCCTGTCGTGATCCCGAAGGATTCCTGTGGTGGTTCGGCAGCTACGATCCGTGGCGCGCCCACGCAGGCACCGCATGACGGCCGCAGCAGGGCGTATCCGCACCGGCATTGGCGGCTGGGTGTTTCCGGCCTGGCGCGGTGGCATGTTCTACCCGGCCGGGCTGCCGCAGCGCGAAGAGCTGGCCCATGCCAGTGCCGCGCTGCGCTGCATCGAGATCAACAGCACCTTCTACCGGGCGCAGAAGCCGGCCGTCTACGCGCAATGGCGCGAGCAGACGCCGCCGGGCTTCCGCTTCTCGGCCAAGGCACCGCGCACCATCACCCAGACCCATGACCTGAGCAAGGTCGGGCCGCGGGTGGAGGCCTTCGTCGCTGGAATCGTGGCGTTGGAAGACCGGCTGGGCCCGCTGGTGTGGCAGTTCGGTGATACCCACCCTGCCGATGCGGAGGCGTTTGACGGCTTCCTGCAGCTGCTGCCGAAGCAGGCCGATGGGCGACGCCTTCAGCATGCGCTGGAGGTGCGCAATCCGGCGGCGTGGACGCTCGAGCTGGTGACGGTGGCGCGGGCGCACAACGTGGCCTTGGTGTTCAGCGGCTCTGCCGAGCATCCGAGCTTTGCCGACCCGACCGCGGATTTCGTCTATGCGCGGCTGATGCATGCACGCGCCAACCTGCGTGCGGGCTATCCGGAACGGGCGCTGGAGCAGTGGTGCCTGCGTGCGATGCGCTGGGCGCGCGGCGAGGACAATCCGGACCTGCCCCATGTGACCGCCGAGGCAGCGTCCACCGGTCCGCGCGAGGTCTACATGCTGTTCATTGGTGCGGCCAAGCAGCGTAATCCTGGCGCGGCGATGGCGCTGCGCGACCAGCTGGCGCGCGTAGGAGCGACGTAACGCCGATCGTGGGTCGGCCTATCGACCCACCATCGATAGCTACCGCCGGGTGGATACGGCGCTGCGCGCGCCCAACCGCGCGTCGATCCGCCACAACAACGCCCCCAGCGCGATGAACGCCAGCCCCACCACCAGCGCATTGCGCGCCACCGTGGCGGCACCGAGCGCGGCCAGGTCCAGGAACGGATACGGGTACTGCCCGCTCCAGCGCCCGACCAGCAGCGCCCACCCCAGGTAGATCGCCGGGAACAGCAGCGCCCAGCCGAGCTGGCGCCAGCGCAGGCACCCATGCGGTCCGGCCAGCCAACCCAGCAGGTACAGCACCGGGACGGCGTAATGCAAGCCTGTATCGGCCCACCACTGTGCGCCCTGCGGATGCCACAGGCCGCGCAAGACCAGCACGTAGACCAATCCGGTGATGCCGATATACAGCGCCACCGCGGCACTGGCGGCGGGCGCGGCCATGCCGTCGCGGCGCCCCCGCAGCCGTGCCAGACAGACCGCGGCCACACCGATGTTGCTGAGGATGGTGAAGTAGCCGAGCAGGCGCAGCAGCGCCTGCCCGGTGCCGGCCGTGGCGCCGACGGTCTGCAGCAGCAGCGCGTACTGCAGCACCAGCGCTGCGATGGCGGTGAGCCCGGTGAGCCCGGCCAGGGCCCGGGCGCGCGGGGACGGTGAGGGGATCGGTGCGCTGTTCATCGGCGCAGGATGCCATGCCGGCCTAAACGCGACGTGCATGGATCGCGGTGGCGCCCGGCTTGTCGCACAATACCGCGATGCCCATGACCGATACCCGCAGAGCGCTTCTGCAAATCCATTTCTGCGTGCTGCTGTGGGGCGTCACCGCCATCCTCGGCAAGCTGATCACCCTGCCCGCGCTGCCGTTGGTGTGGTGGCGAATGCTGCTCGTGGTGGCGATGCTGGCGTTGCTGCCACGGGTGTGGCGCGGGCTGCGGCAGCTGTCGCCGACACTGTTTGCAGGCTACTGCGGCATCGGCGCGCTGGTCGCGCTGCACTGGCTGACCTTCTACGGCGCGGTGAAACTGGCCAATGCCTCGGTGGCGGCCACCTGCATCGCGCTGGCGCCGGTGTTCACCTCGGTGATCGAGCCGTGGGTGGCCAGGCGCCCGTTCCAGCTGCGCGAGCTCGCCTTCGGCGTCGCGGTGCTGCCCGGCGTGGCGCTGGTGGTGGGCGGGGTTCCGCATGGCATGCGCCTGGGCGTACTGATTGGTGCCCTGTCGGCGCTGCTGGTGGCGGTGTTCGGCTCGCTCAACAAGCGCATGGTCAGTCACGCCGACCCGCTTACCGTGACCGCGCTGGAACTCGGCGCTGGCACGCTCACCCTGACCCTGCTGGCGCCGGCGCTGCCGTTCCTGCTGCCGGCGCTGGCCAGCCCGCTGTGGGTGATCCCGGACCTGCACGATGGCCTGCTGCTGCTGACCCTGGCCGGGCTGTGCACGCTGCTGCCATTCGCGCTGGCGCTGGTCGCGCTGCGCCACATCAGTGCCTACACCTCGCAGCTGGTGACCAACCTCGAACCGGTCTACGCGATCGTGCTGGCGATGGTGTTGCTCAGCGAGCAGCGCGAACTGACCCCGCTGTTCTATGCCGGCGTGGCAATCATCGTCGGCGCGGTGTTCCTGCATCCCCTGTTGAACCGCCGCAAGCCGGTCCAGCATCCGGAGATCCTGGCTACCGCCGAGGCGCGCAACATCGCCGATTGACCGGCCCGGCGCGCACCGGCCAGCAGTCCGGTACCAGCTGTGATGGCCGACCAACGGTCGCTACCGGATGCGAATGGCCCGGCCGACGATCGGCGCTTACCGCGATGGCCAGTACCAGGCCGGCGCATCCAGCAGGCCCTGTCCGACCACGCGGGTCTGGCTGAGTTCCTTGTGCAGGCGGATACACGCACACGCAGGGTCTTCCTGCAGCGCCGCGATCAGGCGGCTGGCGTGCGACACCACCCACAACTGGCTGCGCGTTGACGCGGCAATGATCAACCGCGCCAGCGCCGGCAGCAGGTCCGGGTGCAGGCTGGTCTCCGGTTCGTTGAGCACCATCAGCGGCGGCGGGCGCGGGGTATGCAACGCCGCAATCAGCAGCAGATAGCGCAGCGTGCCGTCGGACAGTTCAGCCGCCGACAACGGCCGCAGCAGCCCGGGCTGCTGGAACTTCAGGTGCAGCCGGCCTTCGTGCGGTTCGATCAACACCTGCGCACCGGGAAACGCATCGTCGAGCGAGCGCGCCAGGGCCTGCGGATCGCCGATCTCCACGATGGTCTGCCAGGCCGCCGCCAGGTCATGGCCGTCGTGGCTGAGCACCGGCGTGCGCGTGGCCAGCGGCGCCTGCCGCGCCGGTGCGTGCGGATCGCTGCGGAAATGATCGTAGAAACGCCAGCCGCGGATCGATTCGCGCAGGGCCAGCACCTCGGGCATGCGCTGCGGATCGGCCAGTTGGGTGAACAGGCTTTCGAATACCGACAGGTGCTCGTCCACCACCTCCCACTGCCGGCCGTTCCTGCGCCGCACCAGCGCGCCGCGTCGCTCTACCAGCGCGTTGGCGCTGCGCAGGAATGGCCCGGCCCAGACACTCTCGCATTTGATCTGCGGGTCCAGGTCGAACATCGACCTGCTGCCCACCGGTAGCCCCAGGTCGATCGCATAGCCGAAATCGGCAGCCGCAAACCCGAGCCGCAGCGCGACCGATGGCGCGTGCGCCTGGCCCTGCACGGGGATCTCGCCCCGTACCATGCGCGGGTTGATGCGGCTGGGCCCGGCCCACAGCGCCGAGCCCAGCCCGCCCTCGCGCGCCAGCGCCGCGGCAACGCCGCCCTGCGCGGTCTCGGCCAGCAGGCGCAGCGCGCGGTAGAGGCTGGATTTGCCGCTGCCGTTGTCACCGGTGACCAGGTTGAGCCGTCCCATCGGCACGACCAGGTCGTACAGGGAGCGGTAGTTGGCGATGGCCAGGGTCTGCAGCATGGCAAGGGCGGTGGCAGGCGGGACACCAGCATGCCAGCGCCGCGTCGCAGTGCCTGCGAATGCGCCCTCAGTCGGCGCGCAGCACCCGGTTGCGGCCCTGATGCTTGGCCTGGTAGAGCGCCGCGTCGGCGCGGGCCAGGGTCTGCTCCACCGTGTCGCCGTGGTGGTGGGCGGCCACGCCGATGCGGATCGTCAGCGGGATGCCCAGCGGCAGGTCGGCCACGGCCATGCGCAGGACATCGCACTGCAGCTCGGCGGTGGCCAGCGCGGTGTCGGGCATCAGCACCACGAACTCCTCGCCGCCAAAGCGCGCCGCCAGCCCCTGCCCGGCGAAGTGCGCGCGCAGCAGCCGGGCCAGTTCGGCCAGCACGTGGTCGCCGGTGGCGTGGCCGTAGAGATCGTTGACGCGCTTGAAATGGTCGATGTCCAGCAGGGCCACCGCGGTCTGCCGTGGCTGGCCGTCGGCATCGCAGACCGCCGCCGTCAGCGCGGCGCTCATCGCGCGGCGGTTGGGTAGTCCGGTCAGCGGGTCGGTGCGGCTCTGCTCGGCCAGGTCCGCATTCTGCTGTTCAAGCAGGTTGTTGTATTCGCCCAGGCGCTGTTCGTACCACGCGCGGTCGCGCATGTGCTGCTGGATCTCGTGCGCGTAGCGGCGCAGTTCCATCACCAGCGAGACCTGCCGGGACAGCGCGGCCAAGGCCTTGGCCTGCTCCGGGCGCAGCTGCCCAGGGCTGGCGTCGAACACGCACAACGTCCCCAGCGGCAATCCATCGAAGCTGAGCAACGGTGCACCGGCGTAGAAGCGCACGTGCGGGTCGTCCACCACCAGCGGGTTGTCGTGGAAGCGCGGATCCTGCAATGCATCCTCGACCACCATCACCTGGTCCGGTTGCAGGATGGCGTGGCCACAGAAGGAGATATCGCGACTGGCCTCGCTGGCGTCCACCGCCCGCCGCGCCTTGAACCACTGGCGGTCCCGGTCCACCAGCGTCACCGCCCCCATGCCGGTGCCACACAAGGCCGTGGCAATGGTCACCAGATCCTCGAACGACCGTTCATTGGGCGTATCCAKGATCTGGTAGCGCTGCAGCGCCAGCAGGCGCTGTTCTTCGTTGTCCGGCTTGGACGRCTTGATCATCGGGGCAGGCGTGGTGGTGTTCCCGCGCAGTCTAGCCCCGCTGCGGCGTCATCGCGTGACGCACGGCATCACCACTCCAGCTGCTTGGGCAGCAGGCCTTTGAGCTCGGCGTCGGTCAGATTGCGCCACTGGCCCGGCTTGAGCGCACCGAGCTTGATGTTGTCGATGCGCACGCGGCGCAGCTGGGTAACGCGGTAGTCGAAGGCGGCGGCCATCAGGCGGATCTGCCGGTTCAGGCCTTGCTGCAGGGTGATGCGGAAACCGAACTTGGCCAGCTTGCTGGTGCGGCACGGCAGCGTGGTTTCGTCGCGGATGCGCACGCCGCGCGCCATGCCGCGCAGGAATTCGTCGGTGACCGGCTTGTTCACCGCCACCATGTATTCCTTCTGGTGGCCGTTCTCGGCACGCAGGATCTGGTTGACGATGTTGCCGTTGCTGGTCAGCAGGATCAGGCCTTCGGAATCCTTGTCCAGGCGCCCCACCGGGAAGATGCGCTGCTCGTGGCCGACGAACTCGACGATGTTGCCCTTGACCGAGGTTTCGGTGGTGCAGGTGATGCCCACCGGCTTGTTCAGCGCGATGTAGACGTGTTTGCGGCCACCGGCCTTTTTCGCTTCGCGGGCGCGCAGCGGTTGGCCGTCGACCAGGACCACGTCGCCTTCGCCGACCACCGCACCGGTGCCGGCCGGATGGCCGTTGACGGTGACGCGGCGCTCGCCGATCAGGCGGTCGGCTTCGCGACGGGAACAGAAGCCGGTATCGGCGATGTGCTTGTTGAGTCGAATAGTCATGGGCCCATTATCCGGCAAACCCGGCCCGCGCAGGGCGATGGCGACTCATGCCGTCATCGGAGCGGCGGCCGGGGTGGCCTGCTCGGCGTCATAGACCTGGTTGCGGCCGGCGCGCTTGGCGCAGTACATGGCATGGTCGGCGCGGCGCAGCAGCGAGGGCAGGTCGTCGCCGTCGCCGCGCATCGCCGCCAGGCCGATGCTGGCCGATACGTTCAGGCCCGGGATGGCCAGGATCGCGGTGACCGCCTGCACCTGCAGGCGCACGCTTTCCAGCCGGGCCAGGGCGCTGGCGCGGCTGGCGCCGGGCAGCAGCACCAGGAACTCCTCCCCGCCCATGCGGATCACATCATCGCGGTTGCGGACCGAGTCGCGCAGGTTGCGCGCCACCGCCACCAGCACCTGGTCGCCCACCTCGTGGCCATACTGGTCGTTGATGTCCTTGAACAGGTCGATGTCCAGGAAGCCGATCGCCAGCGGCTGTTCGTCCTGGCGCGCGCGTTCCAGGTACTGCGCCAGCAGGCGCAGGCCGGCGCGGCGATTGGGCAGCCCGGTCAGCGGGTCGGTGTCGGCCAACTGGCGCATTTCATCGCGCTGCTGGCGCAGGCGGCCCAGGCGCAGGTTCAGCGCATAGGCGGACATCATCAGAAACCAGGTGGCGGCCAGCTGCAGCGTTTCGATCCGGTAGGCCACCAGCCACTGCGCATGCAGCGCATCGGCGATGATCATGATCCACCACGGTGCCAGCGCGCTCAGCCCGGCCAAGGCGTAGCGGTCGCGTCGCAGCAGCGCCCACACGCCCACCCCCAGGCACACCGCGCAGCCCAGCAGATACAGGTCTTCCAGCGCGGCCGCCCACCAGGTCAGCGCGGCCAGGCCCATCCACGGCACGCACAGACCCACCACCACCAGTGCCCACAGCACGGCCTGCTGGACGCCGCGCGAGCGTGGCCACAGCCGGTCGCCCCCGTTGAGCCGCCACAGCACCGGCAGCAGCATCGCCTCGGTGAACGCGCTCAGCGCCACCAGCCACCACGAGGACCGGTCGCCCACCGGCAGCCACGGCTCGGGATAGCCGCTGAGGCCCCCCAGCACCGCTTGCCACAGCACGAACACCAGGCACACGCCCACGTAGATCAGGAAGGATCGGTCCTTGGCGGTGACATAGCCGATCAACGCCGACAGCGCCAGCGCGATCGCCACCGCGATGCAGGCCGCGCGCACCAGCAGCCGCGCGGTGTCGTTCTGCTGCACCGGGCTGGGCGCGCCGAGCTGCACCGTGGGGATCCAGCGCGGTTTGAGCGGCGTGGCCCAGGACACCACGATAGGTTCGTGCTCACCCGCCTTGGGCACCACCACCATGCCCACCCCGGCGCGGAAGCGCGAATCGCGGGTGCGCGCGTCGTGCATGCTGCCGCAGATCTGGCGGTCGCCATGGCTGATCCGTACTTCGCCGGAGAACACGCCGAACACGTCCACCGCCTGCGGTTCGCCCGACCAGCCTTGCGGCGGCGCAGGGACCGCCAGCACCTGCTGGTGCCGCGCCAGGACGTCGGCCGAGCAGGCGCGTTGCGGCGTGCGCTCGGCGGTGGCCGCCCCCAGCAGCAGCACGTCGGTGCCGGCCCGGGCCGGCGCGTTGGGAACTGCGCTGGCGGCAGCGAGCGCCGGCAGCACCAGCACCAGCCAAGCCAGCAGCAGCGTTACTGCATGTTTGCCAACGAACCTGCCAAGCCAGTGCCCCACACGCCTGCCCGCCCATCGATGTTGCCGCCACGCACGCCGCGTGACGCCCCTGGCCGGGATTATCGCAAGTTCCCGGCCACTTCACCCTCCCCGCCGTTCAGCCGGGCCGTCGGCCCAACGCTCAGGGCGCGCCGCTGCGGCGGTCGGCTGCCACGCCGGTCCGCGCCGGCCATAACGCGGGCTGGGTCATCCGCTCAAGCGCCATCGGCCGTTCGATCGCATAGCCCTGCAGCCCATCCACGCCGAGCACCTGCAGCTGCTCGGCAACCTCGTCCGATTCGACCCACTCGGCAATCACGGTCATGTGCAGCTCGCGGCCGATCTCGGTGATCGCGCGTACCGCCGCGCGGCTGACCGGATCGATATCCATGTCGCGCACGAACACGCCGTCGATCTTGAGCATGTCCGCCGGCAACTGACGCAGGTAGCTGAAGGAGGACAGGCCTGAGCCGAAGTCGTCCAATGCGACCCGGCAACCCCGCGCCTTGACCGCTTCGATGAAGTTGCGTGCCTGGGCCAGGTTGCTGATCGCCGCCGTCTCGGTGACCTCGAAGCACAGCTTGCGGGCGAGGCCGCGATTGCGCTCGAGCAGATCGCAGACAAAGGCCAGGAAGCTGGGTTCGGTGATCGACTGCGCCGACACGTTGACGTTGCACAGGCCCAGCCGCTGCACGTGTGCCGGGCACACCTGCAGGTGGCGGAACAACAGTCCCAGCACATGCCGGTCCAGCGCCATGCCCATGCCGTAGCGCTCGACGGCGGGCATGAAGTCGCCCGGCATCTGCAGCACCCCTTCGGGGCTGCGCATGCGCACCAGCACTTCGTAATGCAGGTACGCCGGATCGCCGACCCGCTCGATGCGCTGCGCGTAGAGCAGCATGCGGTTCTCGGCGATCGCACTGGAGACCCGCGCCAGGCGTTCGGCTTCCAGCCGCCGTTCCTCCAGCGCCGGGCGGCTTTCGTTGTAGCAGTGCACACGGTTGCGCCCGGCCTCCTTGGCCGCATAGCAGGCACTGTCGGCCGCGCTCATCAGCCAGTTCACGTCCACCGTCTCGTCGGTGACTTCCACCAGGCCGATGCTGCAGCTCAGCCGCGGCGACCCTTCGCCGTGCTGGAAGCTGGCCTGGCCGAGGTTGCGGACGATCCGCTGCAGCACCTGCTTGGCTTCCTCCTGGCCGGCGTTGGCCAGGAACAGGGCGAATTCGTCCCCACCCATGCGCCCGACCCAGTCGCCCTCGCGCACCGCCCCGACCAGGTAGTCGGCGAAGCTGTGCAGCAGCTGGTCGCCGGCGGCGTGGCCAAGTCCGTCGTTGACCAGCTTGAAGTAGTCCAGGTCGAGATAGCACAGGCTGTGCACGCCGCCGTGGCTGCGCACGTCGATGAGCGCCTGTTCGAGCAGGCGTTCGATCTCGCGGCGGTTGATCAGCCCGGTCAGCGGATCGTGGCTGGCATGGTGTTCGACCTCACGCGCCAGCGCATGGTTCTGCGAGACGTCCTCGACGATGGCAAATACGGCCGGCTCGCGCCCGGGCGTGCGCACGACGGTCCCGCTCCAGCGCCCCCACATCAGCCCGCCATCGGCACGCCGGAAGCGCAGCTCGCCGGGGCGCAGCTGGCGTATCCAGTCGATGCCTCCCTGCGCATCCAGCACCAGTTCGCCTTCCACCAGCAGATCCTGCAGCGGCATCCCGAGCATCGACTCACGGCGGTGGTCGAGGATGTCGGCCATCGCCTGGTTGGCTTCCAGTACCCCGCCGGCATGGTCGAGTTTGAGCATGCCGACGGTGGCCTGGTAGAAGGCGGCGCGGAAACGTCCCTCCTGCTCCAGCAGATCACGCCGCACCCGTCGCGACAGCAGCACCGCCACCAGCGTGATCAGCAGCACCGACAAGCCGCCCACCAGCAGCGTGGTCATGCGTACGACCGAGGCGGTGCGCAGCAACGACGCCGAAAATGCCTTCGCCTGCGCCTGCAGGCTGCGATCCAGCAGGTGCAGGTGGTCCAGGAGCGCCTGCCGCTGCGGTCCGGTGCCGCCGCCATTGGCGTGCATCGCCGCCGCGCGGTCGGCGATCTGCACCAGCTGCTGCAGCCCTGCATCGGTCTGCTGCCACAGCCGCACCGCGTCGCGGAAGTAACTCATCCGGCCCAGGTAACGGAACGACACGATCAGGCGGTTGATGTCGCCCGGCGCGTTGCCGCCCTGCACGAAACCGCGGCGCGCCGCCGCCAGGTCCGGATCGGCCTGTTCCAGCGCCCGCCGCGCAGCCAGATCGCCCAGCGGCACCGCCCAGGCCGTGCGCGCTTCGGCCAGGTCGGCCGGGTCTCCCGAGTTGATGTAGCGGCCAAGCGCGAAGCTGGCCTGCTGCTGGCTCCGCGACCAGTGGCTCTGGCCGACGATCCACGCCGTCGAGGCGGCCTGCAATTCCTGGATCAGCGCGGAAATGCCCACCAGCCCGATCGCCATGCCGGTCAGCAGAACAAAGCGCAGGGTCAGGCCCCGCGTCAGATACGGTACCGCCGTTGCACCAACATCCCTGCCAGTTGCCAGCATCGCGGATCCCCCCGGAGCCATGGAGTGAGTATCAAGCCCGATGAAGTCAGGGACTCAGGCTAGAGCGGGCAATGTTGAGGCGGTGCGAAACCCGGAAACGACAACGCCAGCCCGGGGGCTGGCGTTGTCTGGACCGCGGGGGCGATCAGGCGTTGCGCGGACCGCGCGGCTTGAAGCCGTCACGACGCGGCGGACGGTCGTCGCCGCCCGGGCCGCTGCGCGGACCACCCGGGCCACCCGGGCCGCGCGGCTTGCCGCCGAACTTCGGCTTGAACGCCGGACGCGGCGACGGGGTCAGGTCTTCACCCGGCTCCACCTTGCGCATCTGAAGCTGCTGGCCGGAGACCCACACCTTCTTCAGGTGGGTCAGCAGGTCCTGCGGCATTTCCGCCGGCAGGTCCAGCACCGAGAAGTCGTCATGGATGTCGATGCGGCCGATGAAGCGGCTTTCCAGCCCGGCTTCGTTGGCGATCGCGCCGACGATGTTGCCCGGCTTCACGCCGTGCACGTGGCCCACTTCGATGCGGAAGGTTTCCATGCCCGGCTCGGCGGCACCACGCGGGGCGATGTCACGGCGCGGGGCGCGCTCGACGCCGCCGTCGCTGTTGCCGAAGTCGCCTTCCGGACGCGGCGGACGCGGGCCACGGTCGTCTTCACGACGCGGGCCACGCTCGAAGCGCGGTTCGAAACGGGCCGGACGCTCGCCACGGTCGTTGCCGCGTTCGTTGCGCTGCTGCGGGGCACGTTCTTCGCGCGCACCACGCACCGGCGGGGTCAGCAGGAACGGCGAATCGCCCTGCAGCAACTTGGCCAGCGCGGCGGCGATCTCGATCGCCGGCACGTTCTTCTCGCCTTCCAGGCGCTGCAGCAGGTCKCGGTAGAACTCGGTGCCACCGGCATCGAGCACGTCGCTGATGCGGCTCATGAACTTGGTGATGCGGGTGTCGTTGACCGCGTCCACGCTCGGCAACTGCATCTCTTCGATCGGCTGCCGGGTAGCGCGCTCGATCGCACGCAGCATCCCCTTTTCGCGCGGGGTGGCGAACAGGATCGCATCACCGGTGCGGCCGGCACGGCCGGTACGGCCGATGCGGTGCACGTAGCTTTCGGTGTCGTACGGGATGTCGTAGTTCAGCACGTGGCTGATGCGTTCCACGTCCAGGCCACGGGCGGCCACGTCGGTGGCGACCAGGATGTCCAGCTTGCCTTCCTTCAGCATGCCGATGGTGCGCTCGCGCTGGGCCTGCTGCATGTCGCCGTTGATGGCGGCTGCGGCCAGGCCACGGGCCTGCAGCTTCTCGGCGAGTTCTTCGGTGGCGGCCTTGGTCCGCGAGAAGATGATCATCGCGTCGAACGGTTCCACTTCCAGGATGCGGGTCAGCGCGTCCAGCTTGTGCATGCCGCTCACCCACCAGTAGCGCTGGCGGATGTTGGCCGAGGTGGTCGTCTTGCTGACGATGGTCACTTCGGCCGGGTTCTTCAGGTAGGTCTGGGCGATGCGGCGGATCTGCGACGGCATGGTGGCCGAGAACAGAGCGACCTGGCGGGTTTCCGGCAGCTTCTTCAGCACCGCTTCGACGTCGTCGATGAAGCCCATGCGCAGCATTTCATCGGCTTCGTCCAGCACCAGGGTCTTCAGTTCGGACAGGTCCAGGGTGCCGCGCTCAAGGTGATCGATCACCCGGCCCGGCGTACCGACGATGACATGCACGCCACGACGCAGGGCCGACAGCTGCTGACCGTAGGGCTGGCCGCCGTAAACGGGCAGCACACGGAAACCGGGGATGCCCGAGGAGTAGGTCTGGAACGCCTCGGCAACCTGGATGGCCAGTTYGCGGGTCGGCGCCAGCACCAGCACCTGCGGCTTGGTCTGGTTGAAATCGAGATTGGACAGCACCGGCAGCGCGAAGGCGGCGGTCTTGCCGGTACCGGTCTGGGCCTGGCCCAGCACGTCACGGCCTTCCAGCATGGCCGGAATGGTGGCGGCCTGGATCGGCGACGGGGTTTCATAACCGACGGTGGCGACGGCCTKCATCACAGCGTCGGACAGGCCGAGATCTGCGAACAGCAGMGGCGCGGGGGATTCTTGGGACATGGGAAACTCCGAAACACTGCCGTTTCAAGCGGCAGTGAGATAAAAAAGGGGGATGGTCCGCGCTTTGGGCGCCCTTTCTTAT
>NZ_JBFULO010000050.1:0-15798 GCF_054049855.1 Stenotrophomonas sp. P5_B8
GTTCCAACACCCGTCCCAAACAAAAAGCCCCGACCAAGGCCGGGGCTTTTCGTACAACTGGTGCCGGAAATAGGAATCGAACCTACGACCTACGCATTACGAATGCGCCGCTCTACCAACTGAGCTATTCCGGCTGAGCAGGCAATTCTACGGGGGAGTGGCCGGAATGGTCAATTGCCGGCACTAGCCCGGCTGCACAATCCGTCCCGAATCCCCACCCCGCAAGCCCCCGCACCGCTTGGCCCGCAGGCGCAGCGCCTACAATGGGCCTGTCCAACAGGACCGGGCCTTGACGCCCCCGTCCCTAAAGTGGGGCAGTCACCCCCTGGATGCCGCCGATGCGCTCCCTTCCCCACTTCACCGGCCTGCTGCTGGCTTGTCTGCTCTGCACCGGCAATACTGCCGCCGAGGCCGCCCCGCAGCCGCCAAGCCCACCAGACCAGCAGTGGCAACCGCTGTTCCAGCAGGTCCAGGGCGCACACCTTTTCAAGGACCAGAAAACCTTCGCCGACGCCGTGCCCCGGCAGGAAGCAAGCGCCGTGCTGGCGCAGTGGCAGCAGGTAAGAGGGCAGCCAGATCACCTGCCCGCGTTCATCGCCCAGCACTTCACCGTGCCCGGGGAGGCAACCGCTTACGTGCCACCCACCGGCGAAACCCTGCGCGCCCACATCGAAGGCCTGTGGCCGGTGCTCACGCGCACCACCGAGACGGTCGACCCGCGCGGCTCGCTGCTACCGCTGCCCAAGCCCTACGTGGTCCCAGGTGGACGCTTCCGCGAGGTGTATTACTGGGACAGTTATTTCACGATGCTCGGGCTGGCCTCAAGCGGACGCTGGCAGCAGGTACGCGACATGGTGGACAACTTCGCCTGGCAGCTGGATCAGTACGGGCACGTCCCCAACGGCAACCGCAGCTATTACCTGAGCCGCTCGCAGCCGCCATTCTTCAGCCTGATGGTGGATCTGCTGGCCACCCACGAGGGTGACGACGCGTATCGCCGTTACCTGCCCCAATTGCGCATCGAACACGCTTTCTGGATGCGCGGTGCGCAAGGCCTGCCACCCGGCACCGCCAGCGAGCGCGTGGTGCGGCTGGCCGATGGCCAGGTACTCAACCGTTACTGGGATGCGCGCGCGGTGCCACGCACCGAGTCGTGGACCGATGACCTGGCCACCGCTGCGCAGGCGCCGCAGCGCGCGCCGTCGCAGGTGTATCGCGACCTGCGCGCGGGGGCGGAATCGGGTTGGGATTTCAGTTCGCGCTGGCTGGCCGAACCGGGCGTGCTGGCCAGCATCCACACCACGGCGATCGTGCCGGTGGATCTGAACAGCCTGCTGTTCCACCTGGAAACCACCCTCGCCCGCGCCAGCAAGGCCGCCGGTGACGGCGCTGCCGCACGCGACTTCAAGCAGCAGGCGAAGGCACGCCAGCGCGCCATCAACACGCTGCTCTGGGATGTCGAGCAGGGCTGGTACGTGGACCGCGATCTGGACAACGGCGCGACCCGCCCCGCGCTCACCGCCGCCGCGCTGTTCCCGCTGTGGCTACACGTCGCTACGCCTGCGCACGCCCGGCAGACCGCCAAGGCAGCCAACACGCAGCTGCTCCGTCAAGGCGGCCTGCTGACCACCAAGGTGGACACCGGCCAGCAATGGGACGCGCCCAATGGCTGGGCGCCGCTGCAGTGGGTCGCGGTGGATGGGTTGCAGCGCTACAAGCAGGACGCGGTCGCGCGCCGCATCGGGGTCCGCTTCCTGCACACGGTGCAGGCGGTGTACGACCGCGAAAACAAACTCGTGGAGAAATACGTAGTCGACGGTTCGGCCGTCGGCGGTGGTGGCGGCGAATACCCGTTGCAGGATGGCTTCGGCTGGAGCAATGGGGTCACCGCAGCGTTGCTGGATCGGCTGTGCCCGCCACGAAAGCGCTGCGAGAACGCGCAGGATGTGGGTGACGAGGACTGATCGCCCCTTCAATGCAACGTTGGCATCAAACCGAAGCGCTTCGACCGCCACCTGCCACCGACCGGGCGATGCCATATTGCGCGGCGTAATACGTACCGAGCACCAGCAGACTGGCCATCGGCAATCCACCGGCAAAACGGTCCCACGCCAGCAGCGAATCGCTGGCGACAAACAGCAGTGCACCGCCCACCGCCCAGCCTGCACTGCGACGCGACACGCCAGGCAACCACGGCTTGGCCCACACGCGCGCCAACGCCAGCATCGCCATCAACGCGAGCACCACCACATAGGCCAACACCGGGACGCGCATGTCGGCGGGAAGATGCGGCCACAGCGCGGTGACGTTGGTAACGGCGAACGTTCCCAACAGCACAACGGCCATCCACAATCCACGCCCGGCCCTGAAGCCGGCGCGGAACGCGATGATGTAGCAGACATGTGCGAGCAGGAACGCGACCAGCCCCGGGACAAAGGCGTCCACCGGCAGCATCAAGGCGATGTCGCCGACGCAGGAGAGCCCCATGCCGGTCAGCACCGCGCGACGGTAGCCTTGGCCGAGTGAGAGGGCTGAGGTTGCCGGCCAGCGGCCGGCACTACCAGGGTGCCATGCGATGGACGCGATGAGCAGGGTGGTCAGCGGCTTTGCCAGCCAATGCAGCCAGCGTCCGTCGCCCTGCAGCCCTGCGCCGATGATGGCGGCGGCCGCCAGCACTACGATGAGTAGCTCGCGGCCGCGGCGGGTCATCGGGCTTTCCAGAGCTCGGCCAGACGATCCGGCTTGCCCGCAATGCGTTCAAGCGACGGATACAACAGGCCACCGTGGTAATCCAGCGCCACCGTGTCGATGCGGTCGAAGCTGCGCACCAGCAGGGTGATGGGGGCCTTGTCGGTCTTGGCAGCGGTCACCGCTTCCTTCAGTGCGTCACCCTTGAACACGCGTCCGTTGACCGCCAGCACGGTCATGCCTGGGGTAAGGCCGGCGTTGAATGCGGGGCTGTCCCACAGCACGTCGGTGACTGCACCGCTGTTGGCCACGCTCAGGCCCAGCGAATAGACCAGGTTGGTGCCGTTGGCGCGGGTCTCCTGCGCTTTGAAGGCCTCGCTGGGGGTATCGGTGTAGACCAGTTTCCAGCCGGCCGCGTCCAGCCCGCCGGTCAGCGGCATGTGGCCATCCAGGCGCTCGCGCAGGAAGGTCGCCCAATCAAACGGCGCGATGCCGTTCAAGGTGTGCACTACGTCGTCGAAGGTGTACGGATTGACGTTCCAGTCGCCGTCATTCATGCCGAAGAACGCCTTGGCGAAATCGTCCAGGCTGCGCTTGTTGCCGGTCAGCCCGCGCAGCTTGCCGTCCACGTCCAGCCACACCATCTGCCCGCCGGAGTAGTAGTCTTCGCTCAACTGGTAATTGCGGAATCCCAGCGCGCGGCGCTGGGCGATGGTGGGATCGTTGGTGGTGTCCTGCAGGCTGCGCCACGCCAGACCGGGACGACCGCGATCGTAGGTCGCCGCGACATTGGCCAGGGTTTCGCGGGTCTGCTGCACGCTCCACAGGCCCGAGCGCGCGGCCAGCACCTGGCCCCAGAACTGGGTCTGGCCTTCGTACAGCCACAGCAGGCTGTCGCCCATGGGCACGTTGAAGTTGGGCGTGGCCAGATCCGCACCGCGACGGTACTTGCCGTTCCAGGAATGGTTGAACTCGTGCGGCAGCAAATCGCGGCCCAGCCAGGTCTTGTCCCAGTCGGTGAAGTAGCCGGTCTCGGCGCTGTTCTCGCTGGAGCGCTGGTGCTCCAGCCCGATGCCGCCGAGCTTGCCGGTCAGTGCCAGCAGGAACTCATAGCGGTCGAAGTGACGTGCGCCGTAAAGCTTGTACATCTGCTGCACCAGCGCACGGTGTGCCTGCACCTGTTCGGGCTTGGCGACCAGGGACTTGGCATCATCGGCAAACACGTTGAGATGCACCGGCACCTTGGCGCCGGGATCCAGGTCGAATTGCTGGTAATAGCGGCCGGCGAACAGCGGCGAATCCACCAGGTGGTCGTAGCGGATCGGCTTGAACACCACCGTGTCGCCGTCGCGGCGCTCGGTCTCCAGCGCGGTGGCATACGACCAGCCCTTGGGCAGGGTCACACTGGCCTGCGCCTGCAGGTTGCGGGTGATCACGCCGGCCGGGTACAGCGAGTTGGCGTTCCACTGCAGGTTGAGCATCTCCGGGGTCATCACCACCCGCCCCTGGCTGCCGCCCTGCGACGACAGGAACTTGAACGCGGCCACCACCTCCCTGGCACCTTCGGGCACGTCCACCTGGAAGGCGTATACGTCGTACGGGTCGCGTTTCCAGGCCAGCGGCTTGCCGTTGGCGGTGACCACCAGCCCGGCCAGCTTGTCGATGGGGCCGCTGGGCGAATGGCTGCCCGGCAGCCACTGCGGATACAGCAGGGTGAGCGGACCGGGCTTGGCCGGAATGGTCGCCTTGACCTTGAAGATGCGCCGGCCGATGTCGCGCGCGTCCACATCGATGCGCAGCACGCCCGGCCAGGCCACATCCTGTGGCGGCGACGTCTGCGCCTGTACGCCACTGGCCGACAACGCCAACAGCACGGACAGGACGGTGGCACGCATCTTCATCGGCAACGCTCCAGCGGCGAAACATCCGATCCTAGCCCTCGCTATCGCCCTGCCCCATGGCCAAAGGTCATGCGCGGGGCTGCGGCCAGAACGGGCAAAGCCGAGCGGCGCGTGCCGCCGTGTTCACCGTGCCAGCGCCACACTGCCCGCCACGTTGCAGATACTCCCCGGGAGGCATCACGCATGCAGGCACGCAGATGGATAGGCGGGCTAGCCGTCGCGGCGGCCGTGGCCACCGCCGCATTGACCGTACGGGGGCCGCGCCGGCGCGTACCACTGCCTGCGGTGGACGACATCACCCCGCTGTTGCCCGACCGGGCCCAGCTCTGGCGCTGGATCGAAGCGCTGAACGCGTTCGGCCCGCRACTGACCGCCACGCCCGCGCACGCGCAGGCGGTGGATTACCTGGCCGGCGAACTGGAAGCGCTCGGTCTGCAGGTGCACCGCCAGCATCACCGGGTCCAGCGCTGGACGCCGCAGCACTGCGCGCTGCGGCTGGACGATGGCACGCCCATCGAGGTTGCCGCGCCCTATCCCTACTCGGGCCAGACCGACGCACAGGGCGTGCATGGTCGGCTGGTGTGGCTGGACTCGGCCAAACGGATGGAGCCCGCGCGCGATGCGATCGCCGTGGTGCGGATCGATCCGGTGGCGATGCGCCGGGCCAAGGCGGCGATGGTGTTCCAGCAGCGTGCGATGTTGCCCGATGCGGATGCCGGGTTTGCGCGCGAAGAGGTCATCCCGGTGCTGGCGCCGTTGATCGATCCGACGCTGCTCGAACGCGCGCGCAAGGCCGGCGTACGCGCCGTGGTCTGCGTGTTTGGCGGGCTGTCTGAAGGTCTGGCGCGCGATCAGGTACTGCCGTTCACCACGCCATGGATGGATTGCCCGGCGCTATGGGTGGGCCAACAGGCCGGCGAGGCGCTGCGTTCGGCTGCGCACGCTGGCCGCAGTGCGACGCTGGTGCTGCAGGCCGAGCGCACCGAGGCCGGCATCGACTCCCTGCATGCCGTGCTGCCCGGCACCACGCGGGGTGAAAGCACCCTGATCAACACCCACACCGATGGCCCCAATGCGTGCGAAGAAAATGGCGGCGCCGGACTGCTCGCGCTGGCCGCTGCCTTCGCCCAGCGCCCGCGGCGTCGCGACATGGTGTTCGTGTTCGCCAGCGGCCACTTCCAGATTCCGCAGTTCACCGACCGTGGCCAGGCGACGATGGCATGGCTGCGTGCGCATCCTGGGCTGTGGGATGGCAAGGGTGATCACGCGCGCGCGGTAGCCTGCCTGACGCTGGAGCACCTGGGCTGCCTGGAATGGAAGGACGGTCCGGGACGCAGCGACCCCCGGGCCACCGGCCGGCTGGAACGCGAGATTGTCTACGCCACCAACCCGGCGATGGRGCAGGTGTACTGCGCTGCCGTTGCCGGCCGCAGCAAGCTGCGCAGCCTGGTGGTGGCACCGCGCATTGGCGAGCTGTTCCTGGGCGAAGGCGCCAGCTCGTATCTATGCGGAATACCAGGAATCGGGCTGGTGCCCGGGCCGGACTATCTCTGCCAGCAGTTGCCCGGCGGTGGCCTGGAGCGCTTGGATGCCGGGTTTGCGTGGCAGCAGGTGTGCAGTTTCGCCAAAGCATTGGCATTGGTCGATGCGCTGGACGCCGCAGTGATCGGCGCGGCCACGCCGGGATTGGAGAGGCCGTGGCAGCGATTGCGGGCGGTATTTACGGGGTAATGCGCGGTGGGATTGCCAGCGCGGAGACGCATGGCGTGGCTCTACCGGTTGAAGGTCGGTTACCGCGATCCGGTAGAGCCACGCCATGCGTGGCTGCACCAACGATCACGCCCGATCMGCTGATCAACCGCAGCCGCAGTTCCTTTGGCAACGCAAACACCATGGACTCCGGCTCGCCGTCGAGCTCACCGACGCCGGTCGCGCCCAGCTCCTTCAACCGCGCAATCACGCCGTCCACCAGCACCTGCGGTGCCGAGGCGCCGGCAGTCAGGCCGATGTGCTGCTTGCCGGCCACCCAGGCCGGGTCGATCTCGTGGGCGCCGTCGATCAGGTAGGACTCCACGCCTTCGCGGCGCGCCAGTTCACTGAGACGGTTGGAGTTGGAGCTGTTCGGCGAGCCCACCACCAGTACCAGGTCGCAGCGCTGGGCCAGGTCGCGCACGGCGTCCTGGCGGTTCTGGGTGGCGTAGCAGATGTCGTCGTTCTTCGGCCCCTGCATCGCCGGGAAGCGCGCGCGCATGGCCTCGATGATGCCGCGGGTGTCATCCACCGACAGCGTGGTCTGGGTGGTGTAGGCGAAGTTTTCCGGCTGGTCGATCTCCAGCGTGGCGACATCCTCGACATCTTCCACCAGGTAGATCCGGCCGGTGCCGCGCTCGCGGTTCCACTGGCCCATGGTGCCTTCCACTTCGGGGTGGCCGGCATGGCCGATCAGCACCACGTCGCGGCCGGCACGGCAGTGGCGGGCCACTTCCAGGTGCACCTTGGTGACCAGTGGGCAGGTCGCGTCGAACACCTTCAGGCCACGGCGTTCGGCCTCCTGGCGCACGGCCTGGGACACGCCGTGCGCACTGAAGATCACCGTGTTGTCATCGGGCACTTCATCGAGTTCCTCGACGAAGATCGCGCCGCGGGCCTTGAGGTCGTCGACCACGAAGCGGTTGTGCACGACCTCGTGGCGCACGTAGATCGGCGCGCCCAGGGTCTCGATCGCGCGCTTGACGATCTCGATCGCACGATCGACACCGGCACAGAAACCACGCGGATTGGCGAGCAACACGTCCATCGGTCAGATACTCCGGCCGGCGCCAGGCCGGTTCATTGCGGGATACAGGGGGGAATTATCCCGCTTTTTTCTCGGCCTTGCCGTCGAACAGACCAAACACAGCGATCCCCACGGCCCCCACCACGATCGCCGCATCGGCGATGTTGAAGGAGGGCCAGTAATGGTCACCGATGTACCACTGGATGAAATCGACCACGTGGCCGTGCATCAGCCGGTCGATCACGTTGCCGATGGCCCCGC
Source organism: Stenotrophomonas sp. P5_B8 (assembly GCF_054049855.1). Lineage (NCBI taxonomy): Bacteria > Pseudomonadati > Pseudomonadota > Gammaproteobacteria > Lysobacterales > Lysobacteraceae > Stenotrophomonas > Stenotrophomonas sp. P5_B8. The sequence goes on from NZ_JBFULO010000050.1 coordinate 7,627, forward strand.
CGATGACCAGGGCGTAAGGCACGGCGCTGCGCCACTGGCCGCGCGCGGTACGCGACAGCCAGAACGCCATCAGGCCGCTGATGCCCACCGCCAGCGCGGTGAAAAACCACAGCTGCCAGCCACCGGCATCGCTCAGGAAGCTGAATGCCGCGCCGGTGTTGTAGGTGCGGAACCAGTTCCAGAAGCCTTCGATGACCACCACCGGCTGGTACTCGGGCAGGCTGGACAGGACCCAGGCCTTGCTCCACTGGTCCAGGCCGATGATCGTCGCCGACAGCAGCAGCCACACCAGTGCATTGGGACGCGGACGGACGGCGCTCATCAGAACCACCGCCGATCTTCGCCGGCACCGTCGAGGTTGCTCACGCAGCGACCGCACAGCTCGGCATGGGCGGCCACCGCACCGACATCGGCACGGTAGTGCCAGCAGCGCACGCACTTCTGCTTTTCGGTCGGCTGGGCGCTGACGAACACCTCATCGGTGGTCGCCGGGCGCACCTGCACGTCGCCGCTGATCAGCAGGAAGCGCAGCTCCTCGGCCAGCGGCTGCCAGCGCGCGGCGGTTTCCGCATCGGCCGCCACGGTGATCTCCGCCTCCAGCGCCGCACCGATCGCGCCATTGGCACGCATCGGCTCGAGCACCTTGGACACCTGCTCACGCAGCGCCAGCAACTGGTCGAAATCGGCGGCGTTGAGCGGCGCATCGGCCGGCAGCGGCGCCAGGCCGTCGTACCAGGTGGCCATCAGCACGTTGTCCTTGCGCGCGCCCGGCAGATAACCCCACAACTCGTCGGCGGTGAAGCTCAGGATCGGCGCGATCCAGCGGGTGAACGCTTCGGCGATGTGGTACATCGCGCTCTGCGCCGAACGCCGGCCACGCGAGTCGATCGGCATGGTGTACAGCCGGTCCTTGGTCACGTCCAGGTACAGCGAGCCCAGGTCGACGCTGCAGAAGTTCAGCAGCAGCTGCACGATCTCGGCCATGTTGTAGCTGGTGTAGGCCGCCTTGATCTTCTCCTGCAACTCAAAGGCGCGATGCACGATCCAGCGGTCCAGCGCGACCATGTCGGCCGGGGCCACCAGTTGCAGGGCCGGATCGAAACCGTCCAGGTTGCCGAGCAGGAAGCGCGCGGTGTTGCGCAGGCGCCGGTAGGCGTCGGCATTGCGCTTGAGGATCTCCTGCGACAGCGACATTTCATTGCTGTAGTCGGCCGAGGCGATCCACAGGCGCAGGATGTCCGCGCCCAGGGTCTTCATGATGTCCTGCGGCTCGATGCCGTTGCCCATCGACTTGGACATCTTGCGGCCCTTCTCATCCACGGTGAAGCCGTGGGTGAGGCACTGCTTGTACGGGGCCTGCTTGTCGATCGCCACGCCGGTCAGCAGCGAGGACTGGAACCAGCCGCGGTGTTGGTCCGAGCCTTCCAGGTACAGGTCGGCCGGCTTGCCGAAGCCACGTGCCAGCAGCACGCCTTCATGGCTCACGCCCGAGTCGAACCAGACGTCGAGGGTGTCGGTGACCTTCTCGTAGTGTGCCGCTTCCTCGCCCAGCAGCTCGGCCGCGTCGAGCGAATACCACACGTCGATGCCGCCCACCTGCACGCGGTCGGCCACCTGCTGCATCAGCTCGACAGTGCGCGGATGCGGTTCGCCGGTTTCGCGATGGGTGAAGAAGGCGATCGGCACGCCCCAGGTGCGCTGGCGGCTGATGCACCAGTCCGGACGCCCTTCGACCATGCCGCCGATACGCGCCTTGCCCCAGGCCGGGAACCAGCCGACGTTGTCGATGGCCGCCATCGCATCGCGGCGCAGGTTGGCCTTGTCCATCGAGATGAACCACTGCGGGGTCGCGCGGAACACCACCGGGGTCTTGTGACGCCAGCAGTGCGGGTAGCTGTGCACGATCTCGACGAAGGCCAGCAGCGCCCCGGAAGCGCGCAGCACCTCCACGATCAGCGGCTGTGCCTTCCACAGGTGCACGCCGGCCAGTTCGACATCACCGGCCGGCGGGGTCGAGGGCAGGTACACGCCGCGGCCGTCGACCGGGTTGATCTGGCCCGCGGTGTACGGGTCCATCAGCCCGTACTGCTGGCTGACCACGAAGTCTTCCTGGCCGTGGCCCGGCGCGGTATGCACCGCACCGGTACCGTCTTCGGCCGAGACGTGCGCGCCGTTGAGCAGCGGGATGTCGCGGGTGGGATAGAACGGATGGGCCAGCAGCAGGTTTTCCAGCGCGGCGCCGGTAGCGTGGCCGTKCACGACCAGGTCGTCCACGCCATAGCGCTGCAGCGAGCGCTCGGCCAGGGCCGCGGCCAGCACCAGCCAACGGCGCTTGCCGTTGTGGGCCGGACCTTCAGCCAGCACGTAGTCGATCTCCGCACCGAGGGACACCGCCAGCGAGGCCGGCAGCGTCCACGGGGTGGTGGTCCAGATCGGCACGGCGACCTCGACATCGGGCGGCAGGGTCACGCCGAAGCGCTGCGCCAGCTGCTGCGAATCACGCGCCACGTAGGACACGTCGATCGCCGGAGACGTCTTGTCCTGGTATTCGATTTCCGCCTCGGCCAGTGCCGAGCCGCAGTCGAAGCACCAGTGCACCGGCTTGGCACCGCGCACGATGTGGCCGTTGGCGAACACCTTGGCCAGCGCGCGGATTTCATTGGCCTCGAAATCGAAGCTCAGCGTCTTGTACGGGTTGTCCCAGTCGCCGATCACGCCCAGGCGCTTGAAGTCGCGACGCTGCAGGTCGATCTGCTCTTCGGCGAACTCGCGGCACTTCTGGCGGAACTGTTCGGCGTCGAGCTTGACCCCGACCTTGCCCCACTTCTTCTCGACCTGGATCTCGATCGGCAGGCCATGGCAATCCCAGCCCGGCACGTAGGGCGCATCGAAGCCGGCCAGGTAGCGCGACTTGACGATGATGTCCTTGAGGATCTTGTTGACCGCATGGCCCAKGTGGATCTGGCCATTGGCGTAGGGCGGGCCGTCGTGCAGCACGAACAGCGGGCGACCCTGCGCGTTCTCGCGCAGGCGGGCGTACAGGCCCTCGTCTTCCCAGCGCGACAGAATGCCCGGCTCGCGCTTGGGCAGGTCGCCGCGCATCGGGAATTCGGTTGCCGGCAGATGAAGGGTGGCTTTGTAGTCCTGGCTCACGCAGTGGCTCGCAATCTGTGTTCGGAAAGGATGTGACGCGCCTGTTCGGCGTCACGGTGCATCTGGTCGGTCAATGCGGCCAGATCTTGGAACTTTTCTTCGTCGCGCAACTTGGCGACGAACTCCACTTCAATGTGGCGACCGTACAGGTCGCCCTGGAAATCGAACAGGTGCGCTTCCAGCAGCGGCTCTACGCCCTCCACCGTCGGCCGCGTGCCGAAGCTGGAGACCGATGGCCACGGCTGGTCGAACACCCCGTGCACCCAGGTCGCGTAGATGCCCGACAACGCCGGTGTCTTGGGGAAGCGCAGGTTGGCGGTGGGGAACCCCAGCGTACGGCCCAGCTGCCGGCCGCGCACTACCCTGCCCCCGATCGAATACGGACGCCCGAGCAGGTCATTGGCGTGGCTGAAGTTGCCCTCGCGCAGCAACTGGCGGATGCGGGTGCTGGAGATGCGCTCGCCGTGCAGGTCGATCGGCTCGATCTCGCCGGCGCCAAATCCGCGCTCGGCGCCCATCGACTGCAGCAGCGCCAGGTCACCGCGACGGCGGTTGCCAAAGCAGAATTCCGGGCCGATCCACACCTCGCGCGCGCTCAGGCGCTGCACCAGCAACTGCTCCACGAAGTCTTCAGCCTGCATCGCCGCCATGCGCGCATCGAAGCGCAGCAGGCCGATCGCATCCACGCCCAGCTCGCTGAGCATGGCGACCTTGTCGCGGGCCAGGGTCAACCGCGGCGGCGGCTCGCCCTGGGCGAAATACTCACGCGGCAGCGGTTCGAACGCGACCGCCACGGCGGCCACGCCCAACGCGCGCGCGCGCGCAACGGCGTGGCGCACCAACGCACGATGGCCCAGGTGCAGGCCGTCGAATGCGCCGATGCAGACCACGCTTCCGTGCGGGAACAGTTGCCCGCCTTCGATACTTCTAAACAGCCTGCTCATCAACTGGGAATCCGGCCCACCAGGGCCGATGCGTTGCAAGGGATAGCCATGAAGTATAGCCGGGGTGTCCACGGATCAATGCTCGCGCAGGTGGCGCGGGCGGAAACCCATCGCGACCAGGGAGACCAGATAGGTCAGCCCACCGCTGCCGACCAGTAGCGCCAGATTGCCGATGCGGTGCCATTTGTCCATGCCGGTGAAGCCGGGCATGGTGTACAGCAGGCCCAGCAGCACCGCCACCATGGCCAGGCAGGCCAGGCCCAGGCGGGTCACGTAGCCGGCCCAGCCGGGCTTGCGCTGGTACACGCCGGTCTTGCCCAGCCAGTACCACAGCAACCCGAGATTCAGGTAGCTGGACAGCGCGCTGGCGATGCCCAGCGCCAGGTGCAGGCCCGGCTGCTTGCCCAGCGCGACCCACACGCCCTGCGCCTTGAGCGCTTCGGGCACCATCACCTGGTACAGCACGGCCAGCAGGATGAAGTTGAACACCATGTTGGCCACCAGCGCGGCGATACCGGCGCGCACCGGGGTCTTGGTGTCCTGCCGGGCGTAGAACGCCGGCAACACCACCTTGAGCAGCGCGAACGCCGGCAGGCCGAAGCTCAGGCCATACACCGACAGCGCGGTCATGCGGGTATCGAACGCGCTGAACTCGCCATGCTGGAAAATCGTGGCGATCAGCGGCTCGGCCAGCAGCAACAGGCCCAGCATCGCCGGCACCGCGATCAGCAGCGTCGTGCGCAGCCCCCAGTCCAGCGCGCTGGAGAAGCCGGTCTTGTCGGTGCTCACGTGGTGGCGGGCCAGCGCCGGCAGGATCACGGTACCCAACGCTACCCCGAACACGCCCAGCGGGAGCTCCAGGAAGCGGTCGGCCAGCGACAGCCAGGACTGCGAGCCATCGGTCAGCTTGGCGGCGATCACCGTATCCAGCAGCAGGTTGATCTGCGCGATCGAGGAACCGAACAGGGTCGGCACCATCAGGGTCAGCACCTTGCGCACCCCGGGATGCCGCCAGCCCCAGCGCGGCAGGGTGAGCAGGTTGATGCCCTTCAGCGAGGGCAGCTGGAACAGCAACTGCAGCAGCCCGGCCGCCAGTACCGCCCAGCCGAGGGCCAGGATCTGCTTCTCCGGGGTGCCGCCCAGCCGCGGGGCCAGCCACAGCGCGCCGGCGATCATGCACAGGTTGAGGATCACCGGGGTCAGCGCCGGCATCGCGAACTTCTGGAAACTGTTGAGCGCCYCGCCGGCCAGCGCGGTCAGCGAGACGAACAGCAGGAACGGGAAGGTCAACCGGAACAGGTCCACCAGCAGGCCATGCTTGGCCGGGTCGGTATCCACCCCGCTGGAGAACAGGGTGGCCAACTGCGGTGCGAAGATCAGCGCCAGCGCCGTGACCAGCAGCAGCACCCCGCCCAGCGTGCCGGCCACGCGCGACATCAGCTCGCGCAGTTCGGCATGCGAGCGGGTTTCCTTCACTTCCGTGAACACCGGGACGAACGCCGTGGCGAACGAGCCTTCGGCGAACAGCCGGCGCAGGAAATTGGGCACCCGGAAGGCGACCCAGAAGGCGTCGGTCACCGCATTGGTGCCGAACGTGGTGGTGATGACCAGGTCGCGAACCAGCCCCAACACCCGCGAAATCATGGTCATGCTGCTGAAAGACAGCAGGCCCCGCAACATCCTTGGTGAACTCACCCGTGTTCCCTCTTGACAATTGACTTGACGTACATTTTTCGAGCCATCATACTTTCCAGCTTGCTGTTCCCATTACACCGATTTTTCAGGAAACCACCACTGTGGCCAATATCAAGTCCGCCAAGAAGCGCGCCAAGCAGACCGTCGTGCGCAACGCGCGCAATACGGCTCAGCGTTCGATGCTGCGCACCGCTGTCAAGAAGGTGATCAAGGCTCTGGATGCCAATGACGCCGCCGGCGCCGAGGCAGCCTTCGCTGTTGCCCAGCCGATCCTCGACCGTTTCAGCTCGCGTGGTCTGATCCACAAGAACAAGGCTGCTCGCCATAAGAGCCGCCTGACCGCGCGCATCAAGGCCATCAAGGCCGCCTGATCCGGCGACGTGGTTGCGGTAAAGCCACGCCCTGCGTGGCTTCGACCCGATCGCACAAAAAGACCCGGCCCCGGCCGGGTTTTTTGTTGGGCGCGATTCCTGGGCGCCCGCGCTGCCGCGATCGTCCACCGATCCATTCCGGGCCGCGCCAACGGTAGAGCCACGCGCGCCGGACGCGCGCCACGCATCGCGCGGCCCCGGCCCTGCGGCACCACAGAAAAACCCGGCCGCAGCCGGGTTTCTCAGGGGCGCGCGGATGCGCTCAGTACGCATCGCGCGCTTGCGCCTCGTCTTCCTTCTGGCGGTCGAAGAAGGCCATGATGTTGGTCATGATCGGCCAGGTGCCTTCACGGCCCAGCGCCGACACCAGGTACCACGGCTGGGTCCAGCCCAGTTCGGCCACGATCTTCTCGGCGGCCGCCTTGGCCTCGTCCTCGAACATGAGGTCGGCCTTGTTCAGGACCAGCCAGCGCGGCTTGTCCAGCAGTTCCGGGTCGTGCTTGGCCAGCTCGCGTTCGATCGCACGGACCTGCTCGATCGGCGACACCCCTTCCACGCCGCCTTCCATCGGGGAGATGTCCACGAGGTGCAGCAGCAGGCGGGTGCGCTGCAGGTGGCGCAGGAACTGCGCGCCCAGACCGGCGCCGTCGGCGGCACCTTCGATCAGGCCGGGAATGTCGGCGATCACGAAGCTGCGGTAATTTTCGACACGCACCACGCCCAGGTTCGGGTACAGGGTGGTGAAGGGGTAATCGGCCACTTTCGGGGTGGCGGCGGACACGGCGCGGATCAGCGTGCTCTTGCCCGCGTTGGGGAAGCCCAGCAGGCCGACGTCGGCCAGCAGCTTCAGCTCCAGCTTGAGCAGGCGCTCCTCACCCTCTTCGCCCGGCAGCGCCTGGCGCGGCGAGCGGTTGGTCGAGCTCTTGAAGTGCATGTTGCCCAAGCCGCCACGGCCGCCCTTGGCTACCAGAAGGGTGTCATCGTGCTGGGTCAGGTCGCCGATCACTTCGTCGGTGGCCACGTTCATCACCACGGTGCCGACCGGCACGGTGATGATCAGGTCTTCGCCACCCTTGCCATAGGCCTGGCGGCCCATGCCGTTCTCGCCGCGCTGCGCCTTGAAGATGCGCTCGTGGCGGAAGTCGACCAGGGTGTTCAGGTTGGCGTCGGCGCGGATCCACACGCTGCCGCCATTGCCGCCATCGCCACCGTCCGGGCCGCCCAGCGGAATGAACTTCTCGCGACGGAAACCGACGCAGCCGTTGCCGCCATTGCCGGCGGTGACTTGGATTTCTGCTTCGTCTACAAGTTTCATGATTYTGGATGCCAACTGGAGGCGATGGGCAACGGATGCGCCCGACCGCAGAGTCTAACGTCCCCGGTACGATCCAGGGACGGTGGCGGGAAGGATCCCCGCACCGGTGTATTCAATAAAAACAAAAACCCCGCCGAAGCGGGGCTTTCGTCAGCGGCCCCACGCCGAGGCGTGGGCGCCCGCGTATCGCGAAGATCAGGCTTCGGCGACGACGCTGACGGTACGACGCTTCTTCGGGCCCTTCACCGAGAACTCCACCTTGCCGTCGACGAGCGCGAACAGGGTGTGGTCACGGCCCAGACCAACGCCGGTACCTGGGTGGAACTGGGTGCCGCGCTGACGGATGATGATGTTGCCGGCATCGATGGCCTGGCCACCGAAGATCTTGACGCCGAGGTACTTCGGGTTGGAGTCGCGACCGTTGCGCGATGAGCCTACGCCCTTCTTATGTGCCATGACTGGTCTCCTTGATTACTTGCTGCCACCGGCGATGCCGGTGATCTCGATTTCGGTGTAGTACTGACGGTGACCCTGACGCTTCATGTGGTGMTTGCGGCGACGGAACTTGATGATCCGGACCTTGTCAGCACGACCCTGGGACACGACCTTGGCGGTGACCGAAGCGCCGCTCAGCGCGTCGCCGATCTTGATGCCATCGCTGTCGCCCAACATCAGGATGTTGTCGAACTTGATC
>NZ_JBFULO010000051.1:0-15773 GCF_054049855.1 Stenotrophomonas sp. P5_B8
GGTCCAGTGCACGGCGCACATTCACCCGCTGCGTTTGCTCGACGACGCATCCACCAGTGGATAGCCGCTGAAGGGTTTCACTTCGTCCATCAGGAACTGCGAGACGATCTTTTCAACGCCGTAGTCGCCGCCGAGCAGCAGCCGGGCGATGTCCTTCCAATGGTGCACATCGTTGACGATCACCCGCAGCAGGTAGTCCGACGCGCCGGAGATGCGGCAGGCCTCGACCACCTCGGGCATGGCCAGTATGCGGCGGTCGAAGGCGGTGAATTCTTCCAGCACGTGCTGCTTGAAGGTGACCAGCGCGAGCACCACCGTGACCGAGCGGATGCGGTCCACCGCCACGTGCGCGCGATAGCCACGGATCAGTCCCTTGGTCTCCAGGGTGCGCACGCGCGCCAGGCAGGCACTGGGCGAGAGAGCCACGCGCTCGGCCAGCGCCTGGTTGGTGATGCGCGCGTCCTGCTGCAGCACGTCGAGGATCTTCAGGTCGGTGCGATCGAGGGCCTTGGCAGTCATGGAACTCCGGGAGGCGGCATGCACCGCAGGTTGTTCGCTATTTGAGGGCCAGTGCCGCAGATTCTGCGTAATTCACCTGCGATATCGGCCGGATCTTCGGTTTTGCGCCAGATAACCATAAGGCAATCAATGGTTTGGCGCCAGTTAGTGCCCCGTCGTTTCTGCTGGACAGCGATAGCCCTTTTCACTTTCACTCGACCTCAGCCGTGATCGCCACCGCGCAGACAGCCGCCGGTAGCGTCATCCATCGCCACTCGGGGGACCGTGCCAATGTCGTCGCATCTCCACGTACGCAAGCTGACCCGCGCCATCCGTGTTTCCTGTTGCCTGGGCCTGATCGCCAGCGCACCCGCCTGGGCGCAGGACGCCGCCCCTGCCTCCGGGGACCCGGCCAAGACCCTGGACACCATCGTGGTCACCGCCGGCAAGCTGAAGGAGTCGGTGCGCGAGATCGCCGGCTCCGTCTCGGCGGTCACCGACCAGCAACTGCAGGACATCGGCGCGCAGTCGCTGGCCGATTACATCCAGCGCACCCCGGGCGTGGTGTTCAACAACTACCAGCCGGGCGTGTCGCACGTGGTGATGCGCGGCATCGCCACCAGTTCGGGCAATGTGCAGGGCCAGCCGACCACCGGTTACTTCCTCAACGAAGTGCCGCTGACTGAGCCGGGCTGGACGATCGCGATCCCCGATATCGATGCGTTCGACCTCAATCGCGTGGAGGTGCTGCGCGGCCCGCAGGGCACGTTGTTCGGTTCGGCCTCGATGGGCGGTGCGATCAACTACGTGGCCAACGTGGCCGACAGCAGTGGCTTCGATGCCGCCGCCGAAGCGACGGTGAGCCAGACCAAGAATGCGGACGTGGGCTATTCGGCCAAGGCCATGGTCAACCTGCCGATCAAGGAAGACCTGCTCGCCGTGCGCGCAGTGGCGCAGTACCGCGATGCGCCCGGCTTCCTGGACAACATCGGCACCGGCAAGAAGGGGTCCAACAGCAGCACCGTGGAGGGCGGCCGCCTGTCGGTGGTGCTCACCCCAAGCGAAGGCACCACGCTGACCTGGCTGAGCCTGCTGCAGAACACCGACAGCGACGACAACAGTTACCGCATCGTTGGCTTGGGCGACCTGGAGCGCAAGACCGCGCTGCCCGAGTTCACCAACACCAAGGTGGCCGTGCACAGCCTGCGTCTGGACCAGGACCTGGGCGTCGCCGACCTCACCGCGTTGTTGTCCTACCAGAAGAAACAGCAGGACTGGCGCTTCGACTACACCCCGGTGCGCGGCGCTTACAACGCCGACCTGGGCCTGGGCCTGACCGCGCCGCTGTACATCGCCTCCGGCGGCGAGAGCCGGGGGAAGAGCATCGAGCTGCGCCTGTCGTCCAAGCCCGGTGGCCGCATCGACTGGCTGGTGGGCGGGATGTACTTCGATTCGGACAAAAGCCTGTACGAGACGCTCGGTGCGCGGGGCGCGGCCGGTGCCTTCGACCGCTCGCCGCTGTACGGCCCGGGCAGCGGTGCGGTGATCGCGCCGGACGGGGAGATCTTCAACGGCTTCGGCACCCGGTTGAGCGGCTCGGAGGCGGCGTTGTTCGGTGAAGCCAGCCTGCACCTCAACGAACAGTGGAAGCTGACCGTGGGYGGTCGCCTGTTCCGCAACAAGGTGCGCACGACCACCACGCAGGAAGGCTTCTCGACCTATCCCGGCGCGCCGATCGTGTCCACCCAGCAGACCGARGAAGACGGGTTCAATCCGAAGGTGTCGCTCACCTGGCAGGCGACCGACGATGTGATGGTCTACGGACTGGTGTCCGAGGGCTTCCGCTTCGGCGAGCCGAACACGGCCGGCCTGAGTACCTATCCGGTGCCGTCGGGGTCGAAGAGCGACAGCCTGATCAACTACGAGCTGGGCACGCGCACCCGCTGGGCCGGTGGTCGCCTGCTGCTGGACGCCACGCTGTTCTACGTGGACTGGAAAGACATCCAGTTGCGGCTGCAGACGCCGGACTTCTTCAACTACGCCAGCAACGGCGGCAAGGCCTACAGCCGTGGCGTCGAGCTTTCCGCGACCTGGCGCCCGGTGGATGCGTTCGACTGGCAGGCTTCGGCAACGTGGCAGCACGCGCGGCTGGATGAAGACCTACTGATTCTGTATTACGGCACCGCGCCGGCGGGTTCGCAGCTGCCAGGCTCGGCCGACTGGACGGTGAGCAACCTGCTCACCTACCACTTCGATGCGCGCTTCGATCCCACGCTGTCGCTCTCCCACCAGTACGTGGGCGGTGGCATCAGCGATCTCAACTCGGCCGTTCCCGGGGTGACGCCGAACCGGCAGGGCAACTACAACCTGTTCGACCTGCGCTACCGGATGACCTTCGGTACCACCGATGTGACCCTGTTCGGCAGCAACCTCACCGACAAGCGCGGCATCACCCGCAGCGTGACCGAAACCAACGGCATCGGCGAAGGCCTGGTGCGGCCGCGTACCTACGGCCTCACCGTTCACTGGCGTTACTGACAGCATGGACGGGACGGGTCGGGTGGACGAACGTTCGATCGGGCGCTGGCAGCTTGCGGCCCGCCGCAAGACGCTGGAGTCGGTGGTGGCCGATGGCGAGCGCGCCGGTCTGCACCGTCGGCTTGGCGCGGGCAGCCTGCTGGTGCTGGGGGTGGCCAACATCCTGGGTGCGGGCATCTACGTGGTGACCGGGACGGCGGCGGCCAGCTTCGCCGGGCCGGCGGTGCTGCTGGCGTTCGTGCTGGCGGCGCTGGCCTGTGGTTTCACCGGGTTGTGCTACGCCGAGCTGGCCTCGGTGATTCCGGTGTCCGGATCGGCGTACTCATACTGCTATGTGACCCTGGGGGAGGGCGCGGCGTGGGCGCTGGCCTGGATGGTGATCCTAGAATACCTGCTGGCGGCCGCCGCGGTGGCGGCGGGGTTCTCCGGCTATCTGACCAGCCTGCTCGGCGATCTGCATGTGCAGGTGCCCATGGCCCTGGCCACCTCCAGCGTGATCGCCAGCCAGCTGGGCGGCCACACGCAGTTGTCCTTCAGTGGTGGCGCCAATGTGGTGGCCGCGCTGGCCGTGCTGGCGGCCGCGGCGGTACAGATTGCCGGGGTAGGGCGGTCGGCGTTTGCCAACCTGGTGCTGGTGCTGATCAAGATCACGGTGCTGCTGGCCTTCATCGGGGTCGGCTCGCAGTTCATCGACACCGCCAACTGGCATCCGTTCCTGCCGGCCAACGAAGGCGGGTTCGCCTACGGCTGGCCCGGGGTGATGCGCGCGGCGGCGATGCTGTTCTTCGCCTATCTCGGCTTCGAGACGGTGTCGATGGCAGCGGCCGAAGCGCGCAACCCGCGCCGTGATGTGCCGGTGGGCATTCTCGGCTCGCTCGTGGTGTGCACGGTGCTGTACATCGCCGCCGGTGCGGTGCTGACCGGGCTGGTGCCGTTCCGCGAACTTGGCGTGCCCGATCCGGTCGCGCTGGCGGTGGACCGCATCGGCTGGCCGGGCTTTGCGGTGCTGATCAAGGTGGGTGCGCTGACCGGGTTGGGCTCGGTGCTGCTGGCCAACGCGTACGGCGCGTCGCGGATCAGCCTGAGCATCGCCCGCGATGGGTTGCTGCCGGCGTTTTTCACCCGCGTACATCCGCGCCTGGGTACGCCGTGGCTGGCCAGCGTGGTGTTCGGCACGGCCAGTGCGGTGCTGGCCGCGCTGCTGCCGATCGGCATCCTCGGCGACCTGATCTGCCTGGGCATCGCCTCGGCCTTCATCGTGGTGTGCATCGCGGTGATGTGGCTGCGCTCCACCCGTCCGGACCTGCGCGGTGGTTTCCGCGTGCCGCTCGGCGGGGTGTGGATCGGCCGCACCTGGATCGGCGTGGTGCCGGTGCTGGGCATCGTGATGTGTCTGGCGATGATGGCCCCGGTGCTCGGTGACATGTACGCGCAGGTGCGCCGTGGCGACACGTTGCCGGCCACCATTCTGCTGGTCTACGTGTTGGTCGGCGCCTTCCTCTATCTCGGTTATGGCCAGCGCCGCGCGCGCCGGCATGTGCAGGACACCCCCGCATGACGCTTGATGATTTTCCCCTGACCCACGCATTGCAGCTGGGTCGGCTGGATGCGCACGACCAGCACGCGCTGGTGCGTCGTGGCGACCTCTCGCCCACCGAACTCACCGCTGCCGGCATCGTCCGCGCCCGCCATCTGGACCCGGCGCTGGGTGCGCTCAGCCATACGGATTTCGATGCGGCGCTGGTGCGGGCCGGTCACGTGGACCGCAGCGCGCCGATGGCCGGCGTGCCGTGGCTGCCCAAGGATTCGCTGCGCTATCCGGGCATGCCCACGCGGGGCGGCTCGCGCTCGCGCAGTGGGGTGGCGGCTACCGACGCCTCGCCATTCGTGCAGCGCTTCGATGCAGCCGGGCTGGTGGCCATCGGCAAGAGCTGCATGCCGGAGTTTGGCTTGATGGGCTCGACCGAACCGCTGCTGGGCCCGGTCACACGTAATCCGTGGGCACCGGCGCATTCGCCGGGCGGTTCCAGCGGCGGTGCCGGGGCGGCGCTGGCGGCGGGCATCGTGCCACTGGCGCATGGCAGTGATGGCGCCGGCTCGATCCGGATTCCCGCCTCGGCCTGCGGGGTGGTCGGATTGAAACCCGGCCGTGGCACCACCGTGGCGGTGCGCGGGCGGCACGCGATCGAAGACCTGATCGTGGCCGACAGCCTGATGTCGCGCAGCGTGCGCGATACGGCCTGGGCGTTTGCGGCCGCGCATCCGCACGCCGGGCTGGATCTGGACGCACTGGCACGGCCGCCGGCACGCCTGCGGATCGGCGTGGTGAGCGGCGCACTGCCGGGGCTTGCACCCGATCCGGCGGTGGCTGCCGTGCTCGCCGAGGTGGTCGAACTGTGCACGGCGTTGGGCCACGAGGTGCAGGCCACCAACTATCCGCTGCCGGGCACCGAGGTCTGGCAGGCGCTGTACACGCTGTGGTCGCGGCTTGGGCAGGATGCCGTGGAGGTGGCGACGGCGCAGGGCGGTGAAGACTTCGCTGCGCGGGCGCTGGAGCCGTGGACGCACGGCTTGGCGCGCTATCACCGCACGCACTGCGACGTGGCCGCGCTGGAGCAGGCCTACGCCACGCTGGCCGCCCTGCCAGCCGCGTTCAACCGCTTCCACCAGCATTTCGATGTGCTGCTGACGCCCACGCTGCGCACGCCGCCGCCATTGCTGGGCGAGCTGGCACCGGACCGCGATTTCGACGCGCTGATGCCGGCGATGTTCGACTGGATCAGCTACACCCCGTTGCAGAACCTTGCCGGCACGCCGGCGATCTCACTGCCGCTGGGCCAGGCCGATGCCCTGCCGATCGGCGTGCAGTTTGCCGCCGACCGCGGGCAGGAGCCGCTGCTGTTGCAGCTGGCCGCCGAACTCGAACGCGTCGCGCCGTGGCGCGACCGCTGGCCGACGGTTTCCGTGGCCACCGCATTGAAGGAGATGGACTGATGGGACACGCCCGCGACAGCCGCTACGCCGCGCGCAGCGAGGACGACGTACTGCACCTGCTTGCCGCCCAACCTTTCGCCTGGCTGGTGTCGGCCGGGGGCGACGATGCCGCTTTCACGCCGTTGCCGCTGCGCGCCGAATGCGATGCCAGCGGCCAGCTGGTGGCCCTGCGCGGACATCTGGCACGCCGCAACCCGCACGTGGCGCGGCTGCAGCGCGACGGTCGCGCGCAGGCGCTGGTGATGGGGCCGCATGCCTATGTGTCACCGAGCTGGCTGGACGACCGTACCCAGGCCCCCAGCTGGAACTATGCCGCTGCCGTGTTCGACCTGGACGTGGCGGTCAGCGAAGAGGCGCACGACATCCGCGCCGAACTGGATGCGCTGATCACCCAGATGGAAGCCGGCCGCCCGCGTGCCTGGGCGCTGGATGAGATGGGCGAGCGCTATGCGCGGCTGGCGACCGGGGTGAGTTCGCTGTGCGGGGTGGTGCGCGAAGTGCGCGCCACCTTCAAGCTGGGCCAGGACGAGGCGCCGTTCGATTTCGCGCAGTTGCTGCTGGGCCTGCAGGCCGATGGTGAACACGCGCTGGTGGACTGGATGCGCGATTTTGCCGGGGAGCGCGCATGAGCCGCAGCTTGGACGCGCTGGATCCGCAGATCCGTGGCTTCATCGAGAGCGTCTGCCGCGAAGGCGCGCGGCTGCGTGGCGGACGCGAACTGGGGTGGCCCGAACGCCGGGTGATCGCCGCACAGGCCCGCGAGCCGTGGCGCACCGGCGGTCCACAGATGCGCGAGGTCATCGATGTGCGACTGGACTCCGCGCACGGGCCGTTTGGCGTGCGCGTGTTGTTCCCGCACGAGGGGGCCGCCACGCCTTCGCCCGCGCTGGCGTACCTGCACGGTGGCGGCTGGTGCCTGTTCGGGCTGGATACGCATGACCGCCTGCTGCGCGAGTACGCCGCCGCTGCCCGCATGCCGGTGGTGGCGATCGACTACAGCCTGGCCCCCGAGCATCCGTACCCGGCCGCACTGGACCAGGCGCTCATCGCGCTGGACTGGGTGCGCAGCCACGGTGCGGACATCGGCATCGATACTGACCGCCTGGCGCTGGGCGGCGACTCGGCCGGCGCCAATCTCGCCGTGGCCACCACACTGCGACTGCGTGAGCGCGACGAKCACGCCCGTGTGCGGGCGCTGGTACTCAACTACGGCGCATGGACGCCCACCCTGTCCGATACGGCGCGGCAGACCCTGGGCGGGTCGGACGACATGCTCAGCGGCGCGGAAATGGATGAGTTCTGGGCCGCTTATCTCGGGCCGGATGCCGCGCAGCAAACCGGTGCGCTGATGGCGCCGCTGCATGCGCCGCTGCACGCGCTGCCCCCCGCGCTGCTGCTGTGGGGTGATCGCGATGTACTGGCCGAGCAGAACGCCGCGATGGCGCAGCGTCTGGCCGAGGCCGGCGTACCGACCCGAACGCAGGTATATGCGGGCGCGCCGCACAGCTTCATCGAAGCRATGGCCGTGTCCGACACGGCGCGCGATGCCATCGCCCGCGGCGCAGAATGGGTGCGCCAGCATCTGTTGCTGCCCACCCTGCAAGGACATCCCGCATGACGCTGACGCCGCACCGGATTCTCGCCGCCTGCCTGTGCCTCGCCGCCTCGTTGCCCGCTCTGGCCGCCACGAAGGAGGCACCGGTGGCGCCGACCCCGGCACAGATCATGGCGCTGCGCACGGTTGCCGACCCGCAGATCGACCGTGACGGCGCGTGGATCGCCTACACGGTCGGCACGCCGCAGGCCGAGGGCAAGCCGCCGCGCAGTCGGATCTGGCGGGTAGCGGCCAGTGGCACGTCGCCCGCGCACGAACTGAGTGCCCCCGACACCGTCAGCGACGAGCATCCGCGCTGGAGTGCCGACGGGCATCTGGATTTCATCTCGAACCGGACGTTACCGGCCGCCGACGCACATCCCGGCCTGGCCGATGCGCAGGTGTGGCGCATCGACGCACGCGGCGACACAGCCACGCCGCTCACCCGCGCCAGCGGTGCGGTGAGCGCCTTCGAGGTGTCGCGCGACGGTACGCGCGTGGCGTATCTGGCTGCGGACGCAGATGCTGCCGCCACCGTCGCTGCACGCGCCGCCAAGGACGATGCGGTAGTGGTCGAGCGTCCTGCGTCGTTCACCCGGGTGTGGCTGCGCGAGCTGCGCAGCGGCGACACCCGCGCGCTGACCGCACCCGGCCTGCAGGTCCACGACCTGGCCTGGTCGCCGGACGGGCGCACGCTTGCGCTGCGCGTGTCCGATGGCGCCACTCTCAACGACTATTGGTACCGCTCAAGGGTGGTGCTGGTCGATCCCGCCACCGGYACGCTGGGGCAGGTGCTGGAACCGCGTGCTTCGGCCCATCCGCTGCAGTGGTCATCGGATGGAAGTCGGCTGCTTTATGGACACCTGGGCGAGCACGGCATGGTTGCCGACGTGACCGTGCACGAGATCGCCACGGGCAAGCGCGTGGTGCTTGGTGCGGACTGGAACGGCACGTTGTGGCTGGCGCGCTGGCAGGACGACCGCCGTCTGCTCGGCCTGGGCCAACGCGGCGTGCGCGGCACGTTCCTGCAGCTGGATGCGGCGACCGGCCGCTGGCAGGAAGTGGCGCGCCCGCAGATTCCGTACGCCGCTTTCACCACCACCGCCAGCGGCCGCAGCGCGTACATCGGCATCGGCGACGCGCAGCCAGCGGAGGTGTGGGTGGAGAACGGCGGCACGCTGGGCGCACGCACCGAACACCATCCGGAAGTGGCCGGCTGGGCCCACGGACAGGTGCGCGAGCTGACCTGGACCTCCTCACGCGACGGCCTGCCCATCACCGGCCTGCTGGTCACCCCGCCAGGCTGGGAACGCGGCACGCCGCTGCCCACCCTCGTGCAGGGCCACGGCGGCCCGGCGTGGGCGTGGTGGTCGGGCTGGCTGGGCTCGTGGCACGACTGGGCGCAACTGCTGGCCACGCACGGCTATGCGGTGTTCCTGCCCAACCCACGTGGCTCTGAAGGCGCCGGCCATGCGTTCACCGAGATGGCGCGCAACGATTGGGGCGGTGGGGATTTCCAGGACATCCTGGATGGCGTGGACATGCTGGAAAAGGAGGGTGTGGTCGACCCGCAACGGCTGGCGATCGGCGGCTGGAGCTACGGCGGTTACTTGGCCGCATGGGCGGTGACCCATAGCGATCGCTTCAAGACCGCGATCGTCGGCGCCGGCGTGATCGACATCGGCGCGATGGCGCTGACCACCGACACCCCCGACTATCTGCCCGGCTACTTCGGCGACCCGCTGGCCAACCGCGCCGCCTATGACGCGCACTCGCCGATCCGCTACGCCGACCGGGTCAAGGTGCCAGTGCTGATCCTGCACGGCGAGCAGGACAAGCGTGTGCCGCTCTCGCAAGGGCAGATGTTCCACCGCGCGCTGCGTTTCAATGGCACGCCGGTGGAGATGGTCACCTATCCGCGCGGGCCGCACTGGTTCTTTGAAACCGCACACGGCCGCGATGTACAGCAGCGCGTGCTGGACTGGCTGCATGCGCAGCTGGGCGCGGAGCGGCCGCAGTGACGGCCGCTGCGGAGATCGCCTTCATCGGTGGCGGGCACATGGCGCGCTGCCTGATCGAGGGCTTACTTGCGCAGGGGCGTGAGCCGTTGCAGATCGCAGTCGCCGATCCCGTGCCTGGCATTCGTCAGTCGTTGGCGGAGGACCTGGGCGTGCGCGTTTTCGAACATGGCGCCGAGGCCGCCGCTGTCGCACCGCTGTGGGTGCTGGCGGTGAAGCCGCAAGTGGCGCACGCGGCCTGCGAAGCGCTGGCTGGCGTTGCCGCGCAGGTGCGTCCGCTGATCGTATCGATCATGGCCGGCATCACCCACGCACAGTTGCAGCAGTGGCTGGKCATCGACACGATCGTGCGCAGCATGCCCAACCAGCCCGCCGCGATTGGTGCGGGTATCACTGGGCTGCATGCGGCGGCATCGCTTGGTGTCCAAGCGCGCGTCCAGGCCGAAGCGGTGTTCATCGGTGCAGGTGCCACCGTGTGGCTGGAACAGGAATCGCAGATGGACACCGTCACCGCCGTGGCCGGTAGTGGCCCGGCATATCTGTATCTGCTTGCCGAGGCGCTGGAGCAGGCGGCCTGCACCCGTGATCTGTCGCCTGAGAACGCCCGCGCGCTGGTAGTACAGACGCTGCTGGGGGCCGCACGCATGCTGCAGGTGTCCGGCGAGGCACCTGCGCAGCTGCGGCAGCGCGTGACCTCGCCGGGAGGCACGACGCAGGCGGCCATCGAGGCGCTTGAAGTGGGTGGATGGCACGCGTTGGTCGATCAGGCGGTGGACGCGGCCCGTGCACGAGGGAGGGCGTTGGCCGTGCAGCCCGGCTGAGGCCCGTCAGCCTCCCTGCGGCAGCGGCGCCTCCTGCGCGATCAATCCCCGCTTACGCAGCTCCTGCCAGAAACCGGCCGGAATCACCGCAGCGGCCAGGGCAAGGTTTTCGGCGATGCGGCTGGGCTGGCTCGCCCCAGGAATGACCGCCGCCACGGCCGGATGGGCCAGCGAGAACTGCAGTGCGGCCGCGCGGATGTCAACCTGGTACGCGTCACAGACGCCGCGCAATGCCGCCACGCGGGCGAGGATCTCCGGGGTGGCCTGCTGGTACTCGTAGTGCGCACCGCCGGCCAGGATGCCCGAGTTGTACGGACCACCTACGACAATCCCCAGACCACGCGCAGCGCTGGCCGGCATCAGCGTCCTGAGGGCGTCGGCATGGTCGAGCAGCGTGTAACGCCCGGCGATCAGGAAGCCGTCGGGATCAGATTGCTGCAATGCCATCTCACACGGCTCTACCCGGTTCACGCCCAGGCCCCAAGCCTTGATGACGCCTTCCTCGCGCAGGCGGGTCAGCGCCTTGGCGGCGCCGTTCATTGCAACGTCGAACACCTCGTGCCAGGTCTCGCCGTGGAAATCCTTGGCTGGGTCGTGGATCCAGACGATATCCAGGCGGTCGGTCTGCAACCGCTTCAGGCTGGCCTCGATCGCGCGCAGCGTGCCGTCGGCGGTGTAGTCGTAGACGATCTTGTTGGGCAGGCCGTGTTCGAACAGGCCGCCCTTCTCGCCAAGGTCGCGCCGGGTGGTGTCTTCCACCTCGTCCAGGATCAGGCGGCCGACCTTGGTGCTCAGCGCATAGGCGTCGCGCGGATGGTGCGCCAGCGCCTGCCCCAGGCGGATCTCGGCCAGGCCGGCGCCGTACATGGGCGCGGCATCGAAGTAGCGGATGCCCTGCTGCCAGGCGGCTTCGACGGTATCCAGAGCTTCCTGGGTGGGGATGTTGCGGTACATGTTGCCCAGCGGGGCGGTGCCAAACCCCATCGGGGTGGGAACGGAAATGCGCATGCGTGTCTCGGGGGAGAAGGGGAAAGGAGGGGCAGCGGCGCGTGGGTTCATGCCGCTGTTGGCACCGCGATCGATGCGATTGCTGATTCAGGCGCTGCAGCCGGGGAATGGAAGATCGGCAGCACGTACTCGGAGATTTCATGCAGCGTCTCCTCGAGCGGGCGCTGGTTGCGACGCAGGTGCAGGCCGATGTGATCGACGCCGGCGGCACGCATCGCCTGCAGTTCGGCGATCAGCGCGTGGCGACCACCACTGAAGCCGAACCGCCAACGCTGCATGGGTGCATCCGGACGCGCGTCCAGCTCAAGATGGA
Source organism: Stenotrophomonas sp. P5_B8 (assembly GCF_054049855.1). Lineage (NCBI taxonomy): Bacteria > Pseudomonadati > Pseudomonadota > Gammaproteobacteria > Lysobacterales > Lysobacteraceae > Stenotrophomonas > Stenotrophomonas sp. P5_B8. The sequence continues at coordinate 11,785 of NZ_JBFULO010000051.1, forward strand.
TGAAGCTGGCGTAGGGCTTGTTCCCGGCGACGGCACGCCATGCGGCCACGCGCTGCGCGTGAATCTCCGGCGTCCCCGGAAACGCCAGGCTGCCGTCCATGTGCTGGCCGATCCACGCGGGCGTCTGCTGGGCCAGGCCGGCCACCAGCAGCGGCAGCGGCGATGCCTGTCGGGGCAGCAGATCAAGCGGCTCGGGCAAGCGCGTACGCGCGTGGTCGCGCAGCATCGCCACCTGATCGCGGAAGTTGCTGCCGCGACCGGGGAAATCGCGTCCGAACAGCGGGTATTCCACCGGTCGGTCGCCGCTGGCCACGCCCAGCAGCAGACGGTTGCCACTGAGCTGCTGCACGGTGGCGGCGGCCTTGAGGGTGAGCAGCGGTTCGCGGATCGGCAGGACCACCGCGGCAGTGCCAAGCAGGATGTCGCGGGTGATCCCGGCGAGATAGCCGAGGTAGGCAAACACCTCGAACACCTGCGCCGCATCGCCGAAGGACGGGTCGTAGACCGGCACGTCGCGGATCCACAGGGCACGGAAGCCAAGCCGGTCAACCAGGCGGCCGAGCTCGGCATGGCGCTGCATGTCCGGTTCGCCGGGAAGGCGGCCGCTGTTGCGCCGTGCCCGCTCGCCGCCGGGTGTCCAGTCATTGTCCAGCGGCGCTTCCAGCCCGATGCTGAAGCCACCGGCGGTGAGGCGGGCGAGGGCAGGAGGCGTGTCGAGGTGGACGGGCGCGATGTTCAAAGGGAGATCCAGTCGGGGGAGACGGCGGCAGGTGCCGGTGCTACGGCAGGCGCACAGTCTGTTCCGTGGACTCTTTCGGAATAAGGGGCCAATCCACAAATTTCCTTTGCGGTTGGATCAACAATGGAGCCCGGTTCCCCGGTCCAGCTGCCGATAGCCGATGGCCTCGGCCACATGCGATGTGGCGATGTCGGCCTGTCCGTCCAGATCGGCCACGGTGCGTGCCACGCGCAGGATGCGGTGCAACGACCGGGCCGAAAGCTGCAGGCGCTCGACCGCCTCTTCCAGCAGCGCCCTGTCGCTTTTGGATAGCCGGCAGTGCTGCGCAAGCTCGGCGGGAAGCAGCTGCGCATTCGGTTTCCCACTGCGGGCCAACTGCACCCTGCGCGCCGCAACCACGCGCGCACGCACGGCCTCGCTGTCCTCGCCGTGCGGTTGCTCATCGCGCAGCTCCTGCGGTTCCAGGCGCGGCACCTCCACGTGCAGGTCGATGCGGTCCAGCAACGGGCCGGACACGCGGCCGCGATAGCGCTGGATGCTCTCGGCCGCACAGCGGCAACGTCCGCTCCGGTCGCCGGCCCAACCGCAGGGACACGGATTCATGGCCGCAACCAACTGGAAGCGTGCAGGGAAGATCTCGGTGCGCGACGCCCTTGCGACGACGACCTGCCCACTCTCAAGCGGCTCGCGCAGCACCTCCAGCGTGTGCCGGCTCCATTCGGGCAATTCGTCCAGGAACAGCACGCCGTTGTGGGCCAGCGATATTTCCCCGGGGCGCGGATAGGTGCCGCTGTCAATTGTCAGGAAAACCGCGACTTAGGCCTTTACAGGTCCTGAGTCTTGGGCGATTCTAGCGCCTGAATGGTGCGACAGAAGTTCATAAATAACGCGACTGCGTGGCAAATGGCGATATATGACGCGACTGAGTTCCGCTTCGCCCGTCCGGGCGCTGAAAAATAGCCGCCGCGCCCTGACCGGGAAGGTCACTTTGGGCGGCGGTGAGATGGCCGGCTTTGAATCCTCGCTGGAGCGGGACTGGCTGAGGCTGCTCGATTTCGATCCCAACGTCATCGCGTTGCGAGAACAGCCCTTCACGATCTACTACGAATCTGAAGGGCGGCGCACCCGGTACACGCCGGACGTCCTGGCCGAGTACTCGCAGGCCGGGCAGGCCAAGACTGTGGTCTACGAGGTCAAGCCGCTGGAGACCCTGCGCTCGGACTGGCAGCTGCTGCGGCCGCGGTTCAAGGCGGCGGTACAGCATTGTCGGGCCCAGGGCTGGCAGTTCCGAATCGTGACCGAGCGGCACATCCGGACCCCTCTGTTGGCCAACGCCACCTTCCTGCGTCGATACAGATCCATGACTCCGCTGTTGGTTAAGCAGGCGCAGCTGAAGTACACCGCGACGGTGCTGGGCCCAACGACCCCTCAGGCACTGCTGGCCGCCGCCTACTGGCCGGTCGACGAGCAGGCCCAGGCCATTCCTGCCCTGTGGCAGCTGGTGGCCAGCGGTGAAATCGAGGCTGACCTGAGCAAGCCGCTCACCATGGCCACCCCCATCCGCTTGAGAGGCTGACACGTGTCACTGTCCAACTTCTTCAAGGTAGAGCCTGGTGCCCAGGTCTTTGTTGGCCCGCGCAAGTATCGGGTGACCCACATGCTGTCCATCGACAGCGTGTTGGCTGAGGACATGGAGACGGGGGCCAGCGCTAGGCTCAGGATCGAGACGCTGTCCACGATCGTCTCTGCCGAGGACGCCAGCGATGCCGGCGGCTTCCCGATTCACCAGTATTCCAAGGAAGAGTGGTCGGTCGCGCAGAAGCGATTTGAAGCGCTGCGGCCGATGATCGATCACCCCATCAGAAGTCGTACTGAAGTCGAAAAGCTGGCCAAGGCGGCCGGCGTCCACGTGGCCACCTACTACAAGTGGCTCGCGGCCTATCATGACGCCGGCCATGTTGCCGCCCTTGTCCCGCGCAAGCGCGGAGCCGCCAAGGGCCAGAAGCATCTGGCCGCTGATCAGGAACTGGTGATCAGCTCCGTCGTCGAGGACATGTATCTCAAAAAGCAGAGACACTCGCCCAAAGAAGTCGTGGACGAAGTGCTCCTGCGCTGCAAGCGCGCCAAGATCACCCCCCCAGCTCCCAGCACCATCCGTCGACGTCTGAGAGAACTGTCGCCGGCGATGACGCTGCGCCGGCGCGGCTTCAAGGACAAGGCCCGAGACGTGTACGAGCCCATTCGTGGCTCGTTCCCGGGTGCTGACTTCCCATTGTCAGTCGTCCAGATCGATCACACCCCGCTCGACGTCATCGTCCTTGATGAGGTCCACCGCAAGCCGATCGGTCGCCCGTGGCTGACGTTGGCGATCGACGTTTACAGCCGGATGATCGTGGGACTCTACGTCACCCTGGACAAGCCGTCGGCGACATCCGTGGCCATGTGCATTTCCCACGCCATGACGCCGAAGAGCGATTACCTGGCGGCTCTTGGAGTGGAAGGCAACTGGCCGGTATGGGGTCAGATTGGCACGCTGCACGYCGACAACGCCAAAGAGTTCAAGTGCAAGGCGGTTACCCGCGGCTGCCAGGCCAACCACATCGACATGCAGTGGCGGCCGGTCAAGAAGCCTCACTATGGGGCACACATCGAACGGTATATGGGCGTGGTGGCGACCGAGCTCAAGAAGGTGCCCGGTACCACGTTCTCCAACACCCAGCAGCGCAAGGGTTATGACTCCGAGAAGGAAGCTGTGTGCACGATGAAGGAGGTCGAGGCCTATCTGGTGGAATTCATCGTCAACAACTATCACCAGCGCAGCCACAGCCAGCTTCAGGAGGCCTCGCCGACGCGTATCTGGCAGCAGGGCATCGTTGGCACGTCCGAGCGGCCGGGCATTGGGGCAATGCCGATTGTCGGTGATCCCGAGCGGATTCGGATGGATTTCCTGCCGTACTTCGAGATCACGATCCAGCGGTCGGGCGTTCGCCTTGAGAACGTCTTCTACTATGACCCGGTCCTGGACCCGTACATCGGCGCAACCATGCCCGATGATCCCAATACGAAGCAAAAATTCATCTTTGCGCGGGACCCGCGCGACGTCAGCCAGATTTATTTCCTGGATCCCAAGGCGGATCGGTACACCCCAATCCCCTATCGAGACCTGTCCCATCCTCCTGTATCAGCGTCTGAGCTGAGAGAGGTGACCAAGGCACTTCGCGCGGAGAACAAGGACGAAGTGGACGAGCAC
>NZ_JBFULO010000052.1:0-15274 GCF_054049855.1 Stenotrophomonas sp. P5_B8
CCAGCACGTGACGGGTCGGCTGCGCGGCGATGGTGGCGCGGATCAACTCGCGGTCGTCATCGGTGATGTGCAGCGAATCCTTGCGCAGAATCGGAATCACGTTGAAGCGGAAGGTCACGCCCAGCTCGCGCAGGATCATCCCGATCTGCGGATCGCCGATCTGGTAATCCGACTTGTCGTCGAAGTAGATCTTGTCGATCGTGCCACCGGTGGTGATGATCAGTAGTTCTTCCATTGCGGGCATCCTGGATAGCGGTCAGAACCGCGCGGGCAACCCGCGCCGGGATGCAGATGATACGACCGCCAGCGCCGCCTCGCAGCCGTGGCGACGGGCGCGTTCAGCGCTTGCCGAAGCGCCGGCGCAGCCCGGGCGTGCTCGCCACGCCGATCACTGCCAGCGCCAGCAGCAGCTCGGCCCAGGCCCAGCCGGCCGTTTCCCGGTGGCTCCAGGCGCTCATCACCCCGTGGCTGAACCAGAACAGCGCCAGCACGCCCGCCCAGAAGGCGGCCTTGCCGCGCCGCAGCCATACCCCGAGGGCCAGCAGCAGCGGCGGCAGGGTGAACACCAGCAGCGTGGCCAGCCAGTGCTTGTCGTGGGCGAACCACAGCGCATACAGCGCCGCCAGCGCGACCAGCAGCAGCGCCAGCGTCGCGTCCTGCGCGCGGCCCTTCATGCCAGCCGCCGCGCGATGTCGGCAACCCGTCGGCCCAGCGCCCGCGCCAGGATCGCCTCATCCTCGCTCGGCACCGGATTGTCATCGGCACCGGCCACATGGCTGGCGCCATACGGCGTGCCGCCGGTAGTGGTGTGGCTCAACGCGGGCTCGGTGAACGGAATGCCCACGATCAGGCAGCCGTGGTGCAGCAGCGGCACCTGCATCGACAGCAGGGTCGATTCCTGGCCGCCGTGCAGCGAAGCGGTCGAGGTGAATACCGCCGCCGGCTTGCCGGCCAGGGTGCCATTGACCCATTCGGCGCCCAGACCATCCAGGAAATGCTTGACCGGCGCGGCCATGTTGCCGAAGCGGGTGGGGCTGCCCAGGATCAGGCCGTCGCATTCGGCAAGATCGCTGATGTCCACGTACGGGGCGCCGTCTTCGGGCACCGGCGGGCGGGCGGTCTGCGTCACCGCGGCCACCTGCGGCACCGTGCGCAGCCGCGCGCTCATGCCGGGCACCTCGCCGATGCCACGCGCGATCTGGCGGGCCAGCCGGGCCACCGAACCGCCGCGGCTGTAATACAGCACCAGGATTTCCGCCATCGCGCTTCACTCATTGGGACCAGCGGCCAGTATGGCGATGCGATGCAGTCCCGCACACCCCTCTTCGGGTACCCTTGCGCCGATGGAACCCCTTGATACCGTCAATCTCTGGATGGAGCGCCTGCGTGATCGCGCGCGTGCCGCCAGCTTCGGTCGCTTCCTGTGGCGACGCTTCCTGGACGACCGCCTGTTCCAGGCGGCCGCCTCGCTGGCCTACACCACGGTGTTCGCGCTGGTGCCGCTGGCCATCGTGGTGTTCGGGGTGCTCTCGGCCTTCCCGGTGTTCGACCGCTGGAGCGACCAGCTCAGCGACTATGTGTTCTCCAACTTCGTGCCCAACGCCGCCCGCGCCGCCGAAGGCTACCTGCGTCAGTTCTCGGCGAGCGCGGGGCAGCTCACCGCGGCCGGCTTCATCGCACTGGTGGTGTCGCTGTTGATTACCCTCAACAGCGTCGAGCAGACCTTCAACCAGATCTGGCGGGTCAATTCCGGGCGTCCCAAGCTGACCCGCTTCCTGGTCTACTGGACCGTACTTACCCTGGGCGCGATGCTCGCCGCCGCCTCGCTGGCGGTATCGGCGCGGGTGTTCGCGCTGCCGTTGTTCGGCACCAGCGAAGGCCGCTGGCTGGCCAATTTTTCGCTGACCGTGGCGCCGTTCCTGATCGAGTTCGTGTGCATCATGCTGGTCTACCGCGTGGTGCCGCACCACGTGGTGAAGTGGCGCCATGCCATCCCCGGCGCGATCCTGGCCGCAGTGATGCTCGAGCTGGTGAAGTGGGGCATGGGCGCCTACCTGGGCAGCTTCCAGTCTTACCAGAAGCTCTATGGCACGGTTGCGTTCGTGCCGATCCTGCTGCTGTGGATCTACCTGTGCTGGGTCTCGGTGCTGCTGGGGGCGTCGCTGGCCTCCTCGATTGCCGCCTTCCGCTACCAGCCGGCCGACCTGCGCCTGCCCACCGGCTATGAGATCTACGGCCTGCTGCGCCTGATCGGGCGCTTCCAGCAGGCGCGCCGCGATGGCCGCAGCCTGGACGATGACGAGATCCTGCGGCTGGAGCCGATGCTGACCGATTCGCTGCTGCAGACCATGCTCTGCGACCTGGAGGCAATCCGGGTGGTGCGCCGCGACGAACGCGGCGAGTGGCTGCTGGCGCGCGACCTGGACAAGCTGACCCTGGCCGATCTGTACGAAACCACCCAGATGCGTATCCCGATCCGCGAGGCCTACCTGCCGTATCGCGACGACAGCCTGGGCCAGGCGTCGGTGCTGGCGCTGGACACCCTGCGGCTGCCGCTGCGTGAACTGCTCAAGCGTCGCGTCAGCGACATCTATTCCATTCCCGGAGACACGCCCCCATGACCGTCAAGCCCCTGCTGCTGGCCATGAGCCTGCTGGCGCTGGCCGCCTGCAACAAGCCCACCGCGCAGCCCGATGCCGCCGCGCCAGCCCCCGCAACGCCGCCCGCGCCCGTCACCGAACCGGTGGCGCCCGCGACGGCCGAAACCGCACCGACCGACCGCAAGACCGTCGAGCGTCCGACCCTGACACTGCCGGCGCTGGATGGCAGCACCTACGACCTGGCCGCGCACCGCGGCAAGTGGGTGGTGGTGAACTTCTGGGCGACATGGTGCGCGCCGTGCCGCAAGGAGATGCCGGAGTTGTCGGCACTGCATGCCATGCGCAGCGAGATCGAGGTGGTGGGCCTGGCCTTCGAGGACATCGAGCCGGCGGAAATGAAGGCGTTCCTGGACAAGCGTCCGGTGACCTATCCCATCGTGATCGTCGATACGTACAACCCGCCGGAAGACTTCGCCATTCCGCGCGGGTTGCCGCTGACCTACCTGATCGCACCGGACGGCAAGGTCGCCAAGGAATTCCTCGGCCCGGTCACCGCGCACGACATCGAAACCCGGATCGCGCAGGGCGGCTGACGCCGCCCCCGGCGTCAGTCGGGCAGCGGATACGCCTCGATCGGCTTCAACACGTCGAAGTGCTCCTTGTGCAGCTTGCCCTTCAACGGCGGCAGGGCGAGCTCCGGCTCGTCCACGCGGGTGTCGGGCAGGCGGTCGAGCAGGTTGCGGATCAGTCCCAGCCTGCCGCGCTTCTGGTCATTGAAGTCCACCAGTGTCCACGGCGCTTCCTCGCGATGGGTGGCGCGCAGCATGGCCTCGCGCGCTTCGGTGTACGCGCTGTACTTGCTGCGCGATTTCAGGTCCACCGGTGACAGCTTCCAGCCCTTGAGCGGGTCGACATGGCGCTCGGCGAAGCGCTTTTCCTGCTGCGCCTGGTCCACGCTGAGCCAGTACTTGAACAGCAGGATGCCGTCGTCGATCAGCAGTTTCTCGAACACCGGCGTCTGCGCCAGGAAGGCGTGGTACTCGGGCTCGCTGCAGTAGCCCATCACGTGCTCGACGCCGGCGCGGTTGTACCAGCTGCGGTCCATCAGCACGATCTCACCGCCGGCCGGCAGGTGCGACACATAGCGCTGGAAGTACCACTGCGTGCTCTCGCGGTCGGTGGGTTTGGGCAACGCCACCACTCTGCACTGGCGGGGGTTGAGATGGTCGGCGATGGCCTGGATGGCGCCGCCCTTGCCGGCGGTGTCGCGGCCTTCGAACAGCACCAGCACGCGTTGGCCGGTGTGCTGCACCCAGCGTGCCATGGCGATGAGTTCCAGCTGCATCGGTTCCAGCAGGGCCTGGTAGTCCTTGCGTTTGAGCTTGCCCATCGGCGTGCCTCGGTCGTTCACAGGAAAGCCCGAGCCTAGCGCAGCGGTGGGTCAGGGCGTGTGTTCGCCCTGCCAACCGCGTTCGCGCGCCATCGTCTCGACCGCGGCGCTGAAGTCACCGGCGAAGCCGGCCATGTCGAACAGCCCGCTGTCGACGCGGCGCTGCGCCAGCTCCGCGCGAAGTGCCTGCAAGGCCGCCGGATCGTTGCCGAGTGCGATGGCGGTGGCGACGAAGGCGCGGTCGTCGGCGACGTTCATGCGCGCCAGCCCCAGGTGATGGTTGAGGCTGCCGGCCACGCGCGCGGCGAAGGTCGCACCCGGGCAGGTCAGCACCGGGCAGCCGGCCCACAGCGCGTCCGAGGCGGTGGTGTGGGCGTTGTAGGGGTGGGTGTCCAGGAACAGGTCGGCCAGCGCATAGCGGGCCAGGTACTCCGGATGCGGCAGCTTGGGCATGAACACCAACCGCGCCGGGTCCAGCTGCGCCTGGCGTGCGGCGCTGCGCAGGCGCGCATCGGCATTGCCGGGACCGGACAGCAGCCACAGCACGCTGCCGGGTACGCCCTGCAGCACCGCGAACAAACGCTGCACGCTGCGCGGATTGAGTTTGTAGCTGTTGTTGAAGCAGCACAGCACCACGCCGTGGGCCGGCAGCCCGCAGGCCTCGCGCGACGGCGGCGGCTGCAGCATTCGGGTGTTGTCCGAGGGCTGGAACGCGCGCGGCAGGCGTCGCACGTCTTCGCTGAAGCCGGCGTCCAGCGCGGGCGGCAGCACGAAGGCATCGGCGAGCAGGTGGTCGATCCACGACGCGCCGGCGGTCCCGGGGTAGGCCAGCCAGTTCACCTGCACCGGTGCCGGACGCATCGCCAGCACCTGCGGGGTGCCGCCGCCGCCCCAGCCGCGCAGGTCGAACAGCACATCGATGCCGGCCGCGCGGATGCGCTCGGCGATGCGCTGGTGCGGCAGTGCGCCGATCTCGTGCAGCTGGGTGGCCGCGGCGTGCAGGCGCGCGCGGATGCGGCTGCCGTCGTCGCCATTGAGCGCGAACAGGTGCAGCTCCAGTGTGCCCAGCGCGCGCAGCTGCTCGAACAGGGCCACGGTCAGCAGCCCGGTCGGATGCGCGCCGAAACCGTTGGACAGGAAGCCCACGCGCAGGCGGCCGTGCGCGCGCACCGTGGCGGCGGGCAGCGGACGCACGTCGGCGGCAATGGCCGCCGCGCGTTGGCGCGCGCACGCCAGTTGTTCGGCCGCGCTGCTCTCTTCGCTGAGGAAGGCGAACGGCTCCACCGCCGCCTGGCCCTGCGCGACCGCCTGGCGGACCTGGGCCGACAGGCGGTCGATATCGCGCCAGTCGCAGAGACGGCGCTGCCAGTTGAGCAGGTGTGCGCTGATGTAGGGTTCGCCGGGCAGCAGCATGTGCGCATGGCGATACGCATCGGCGGCCGCTTCGGGCTGGCCGGCGTCTTCCAGTGCATGGCCCAGCCACAAGGCGATGCCCGGGTGCTGCGGGGCCAGGTTCGAGGCCTGGCGCAGCAGCGCGGCGGCCTCGTCGTGGCGGCCCTGCATCCAGCGCGCGCGGCCCAGCCGGGCCAGGGCTTCGGGATGGTCGCCGCGCAATTGCAGTGCACGCGTGGCGGCGTGTTCGCCGGCGGCGATGTCGCCCGCTTCCAACTCGGCGTCGGCCAGCATCACCCAGGCGATGAAGTCGGTCGGCTGGTGTTGCACCGCCAGGCGCAGCTGCTGCCGGTCCGCCTCCATCCTCAGGTACCCGCCGCCAGCTGCGCCAGTTCGTCGGCCTGGTGTTCGTGGATCAGGCGCTCGACCAGTGTGTCCATTTCACCGGCAATGATGTTGGGCAGGTCGTACAGGGTCAGGCCTTCCACGCGGTGGTCGGTGATCCGGCCCTGCGGGAAGCTGTAGGTGCGGATGCGCTGGCTGCGGTCACCGCTGCCCACCTGCAGGCGACGGCTCGCGGCGGTGGCGGCGGCCTGCTTGCTGCGCTCGGCATCCAGCAGCTGCGCCTTGAGGCGCTTCATCGCCTTGTCGCGGTTGGCGTGCTGGCTGCGCTCGGTCTGGCATTCCACCACCACGCCGGACGGCACGTGGGTGATGCGGATCGCCGATTCGGTCTTGTTGACGTGCTGGCCGCCGGCGCCGGACGAGCGGAAGGTATCCACCCTCAGGTCGGCCGGGTTGATCACGATCTCGTCGACCTCGTCGGCCTCGGGGATGATCGCCACGGTGGCGGCCGAGGTATGGATGCGGCCCTGCGATTCGGTGGCCGGTACCCGCTGCACGCGGTGCGTGCCCGACTCGAACTTCAGCTTGGAATACGCGCCACGCCCGACCACGCGCGCCACCACTTCCTTGTAGCCGCCATGTTCGCCGGGGCTGTCCGATTCGATCTCGACCTTCCAGCCCTGGCGCTCGGCATAGCGGGCATACATGCGGAACAAATCGCCGGCGAAGATCGCCGCTTCGTCGCCCCCGGTCCCGGCGCGCACTTCCAGGAACAGGTTGCCGTCGTCGCGCGGATCGCGCGGCACCAGCAGCAGCGCCAGGTCCCGGTCCAGCTCTTCCAGCCGTTGCTGGGCGGCGGTGATTTCTTCTTCGGCCAGCTCGCGCAGGTCCGGGTCGTTGCGCATCGCTTCGGCGGCGGCCAGGTCGGACAGGGCACGGGCCTCGTCGGCCAGCGCGGTGGCGATCGGCTGCAGCTGTGCGAATTCGCGCGAGAACGCGCGGAAGCGGTCGTTGTCGCTGACCACCGAGGGGTCGGCAAGCAGGCGTTCGAGTTCTTCGCGGCGTTCGGCCAGCGCTTCCAACTTACGGCGCAGGGTCGGCGTCATCGGTCTTCACAGGAGGGTGTTGATAGCCCGGCTTGGCCGGGAACAGGCGCTCGGCGGCGCGGGTCAGCTCAGTATCGCCGGTCAGCGCGGCCGCGCGCAGCGCCGCGGTGGGCGGGTGCAGCAGGCGGTTGGTCAGGCCGTGGGCCAGCAGTTCCAGCACGTCCTCCGGCGATTTGCCGTGGGCCAGTTGCTGGCGCGCCTTGTCCAGCATCTCCACGCGGGTCGCCTCGCCATAGGCGCGCAGTTGCAGCAGCGGCGCCTGGTGGGCGCTGGCCTGCAGCGTCTCCACGAAGCGGGCGACCTGCAGTTCGATGATCGCCTCGGCTTCGGCGGCGGCTTCGCGGCGGCTGCGGCGGTTGTCTTCGACCGCGCGCTCCAGGTCATCGACGGTGTACAGGAACGCATCCTGCAGGTCGCCCACGCCGGCCTCGATGTCACGCGGCACGGCCAGGTCGAACAGCAGCATCGGTTTGTGCTTGCGGGTCTTGAGCGCAGCGGCGACGTGCGCGCGGGCGATCACCGGCTGGCGCGCGGCGGTGGCCGAGAACACCACGTCGGCCTCACCCAGGTGACGCTCCAGTTCGCTCAGCGGCAGCGCCACGCCGCCATGCCGGCTGGCCAGGTCCTGCGCATGGGCCAGCGTGCGGTTGGCCACGAGCAGGCGCCGCACCTTGCCTTCGCTGAGGTGGCGCGCGGCCAGCTCGATGGTTTCCCCCGCGCCGACCAGCAGCACGGTGGAGTCTTCCAGCCGCGCAAACGAGTTCTGCGCCAGGCGCACGGCGGTGGAGGCTACCGAGACCGGGTTGGCACCCACCCGCGTATCGGTGCGGGCGCGCTTGGCCACCGAGAAGGTCTGCTGGAACAGCCGGTCCAGGCGCTGGCCGAGCAGGCCGTGGTCGCGCGCGGTCGCCCACGCGTCCTTGACCTGGCCCAGGATCTGGGGCTCGCCCAGCACCATCGAGTCCAGCCCGGTGGCGACCCGGAACAGGTGGCGCACCGCGTCGGCATCGGCATGCTGGTAGAGGTACCCGTGCAGCGCGCCGGCGTGGGATTCCAGCCAGTGCGCCAGTGCCTCGCCCGATTCGGCCACCGCGTACAGCTCGGTGCGGTTGCAGGTGGACAGCAGCACGGCCTCGGCCACCTGTGGCGTATCGCGCAGCGACGCCAATGCCAGGGGCAGGGCGTCGCCGCCAAAGGACGCGCGTTCGCGCAGTTCCACTGGCGCGGTCTGGTGATTCAGTCCGAGCACCCACAGGGTCATTGTTCAGTTGCTTGCGATAAGCTGCTGGCCATTCAAGTCGTCATTTTAAGGCCAGAAGCCCCCGATGCCCGCATTGATTCGCATCTCCAGCGTTCTGCTGCTGTCCTTGTCCGCCGCCAGTGCCCTGGCGGCCCCGGCCACGGTTCCCGCCACACCCCCGTCCGCCAAGGCCAAGGTGGCCGAAACCGCGCCGCTCACCCCGGTGATGGCGGGCGAGTTCGCGCTGCAGGCCGGCAAGCTCGCCGACGCCGCGCGCTGGTATCTGGAGGCGGCCGAGGCCGGCAGCGACGATGCCGGGCTGGCCGAGCGGGCCACCCGCATCGCCATGCTCGCCGACGATGACAAGCGCGCCGCCCGCGCACTGGCGTTGTGGGAAGCCCGTGCGCCGCGTTCGCTGGCCATGCGCAGCGCCGCCGCCGCGCTGGACATGCGCCAGAACGATGTGAAGGCCGCCCGCACCGAACTCGGTGCGCTGCTCAAGGACCCGGACCCGCGTGGCTGGAAGTTCGCCATCGCCGCGCTGATCGGCGGTGGCCGTGATCCGGCCGTGCCGGCGCAGGTGCTGGGCGGCCTGGTCGATGACAACGCGATCCCCGACCAGCTCGAGGTCTGGCAGGAACTGGGGCGGCTGGCGATGCGCATGGAACGGCCGGACCTGGCCAAGCGCATGGTCGATGAAGTGGTCAAGCGCTTCCCCAATGAACCCCGGGTGGCGCTGTTGAATGCCAGCCAGCTGGCCCAGGCCGGCAAGCAGGACGAAGCGCTGGCGCTGCTGCACGGGGTGGAACCCCGGAGCCGCCAGGATCCGGAGCTGCGCAACGCGCTGGCCATCGCCTACGACAGCATGGGCGATGCCCGTTCGGCCGCGCGCGTGCTGGCGGTGGGCCCGCAGGATGTGCAGACCTGGGGCATGCGTGCCTCGCTGCTGGCCAAGCAGAAGGACGATGCCGCGCTGCTGGCCCTGTATACGGATCTGTCCAGGCAGGCGGCCAAGCCGGATCCGGCGCAGCGCCTGCTGCTGGGCAAGATCGCCGAGTATCTGAAGCGCCCGGCCGAGGCGGTGGACTGGTACCACAGCGTGCCCGGCGGCGATGAACTGGACGAGGCGCGCCTGCGCGCGGCCAATGCGCAGTACGAGGCCGGGCGCACGGACAAGGCATTTGCCGAAGTCCACACGATCCAGTCCGATGCCAGCGTCGATGACGACGCCCGCCGCGATGCCTACCTGCTGGAGGCCGAGCTGCGCCAGCGCGGCGAGGACCTGCCCGGCGAACTGGACGCCCTGGCCCGTGGCCTGGCCGCGTATCCCGACGAGGGCGCACTGCTGTACGCGCGCGCCCTGGCCTGGGAACGCCGCGACGATGTGCCACGCGCCGAAGCCGACCTGCGCAAGGTGCTGGTGACCGATCCGGAAAACGTGGCCGCGCTCAATGCGCTGGGCTACACCCTGGCCGACCGTACTCAGCGCTATCAGGAGGCGCTGGAGCTGATCGACCGCGCCCGCGTCGCCGAGCCGGACAATGCGGCCATCGTCGACAGCTACGGCTGGGTGCTGTATCGCCTGGGCCGCAACGAAGAGGCGTTGGTGCAGCTGCGCCGCGCCTGGACCCTGGCCAAGGACCCGGAGATCGCCGCGCATGTGGGCGAGGTGCTGTGGGTGCTGGGCCGCAAGGAAGAGGCGCGGCGTTTCTTCGACGAGGCACGCAAGCTGGACCCTGACAACCGCGCCCTGCAGCGCGTGATCGAGAAATACGGCGTATGAACCTGCAGCTGCTCAAGGCCGGCGCCGCGCTGGCGATGGGGCTGACGTTGTCGGCCTGTGTGTCGCTGGACGAGCGCAAGGCCCCGTCCGCCCCGGCCGTGGTGACGACCGTGTCGGCGCAGGCACAGCAGGCCGAAGCCGCCCGCGTGGCAGCGCTGCGCACGCAGCCGCAGTGGTCGTTCCAGGGCCGCGTGGCGATCAACAAGGGGCGCAATGGCGGCAATGGCCGCATCGACTGGCAGCAGCGGGAGCGCCAGTACGTGGTCGAGCTGAGTGCGCCGGTGACCCGCCAGAGCTGGAAGCTGACCGGAGACAGCCACCACGAAGGGGGTCGCCTGGAAGGTCTGGACGGCGGTCCGCGGGAAGGCGAGGACGCCCAACAGGTGCTGTTGGATGCGACCGGCTGGGACATCCCGGTCAATCAACTGCCGGACTGGGTGCGTGGCCTGGTGGCCGATGACACCGCCCCGGCCGAGCAGGTCGAGCGCGATGGTGATGGCCGTCCGCGCCGGGTCGTGCAGATGGGCTGGCAGATCCAGTACCTGGACTGGTACCCGGCCGAAGGCGATCGCCCGGTGCTGCCGCGCCGGATCGAAGCAGTCAACGGCGATGCCAAAGTGCGCCTGGTAGTCGACAGCTGGGTGCTGGGCAGCCCATGAGCGGCCTGGACCTGAATGCGGGCTGGTCGCAGTGGCCGGCCCCGGCCAAGCTCAACCTGTTTCTGCACATCACCGGCCGCCGCGCCGATGGCTACCACCAGCTGCAGACGGTGTTCCGGCTGCTCGACTGGGGCSACCGGATCCGGCTGCGGGTGCGTGAGGACGGGCGGATCCAGCGTGACGGCGCGTCGGTGGCAGGGGTGGCAGAAGCCGACGACCTGGCCATCCGTGCAGCGCATCTTCTCAAGAATGCCGCCAATGTCGGCCAAGGTGCCGATATTGGTGTCGAAAAACACATTCCGGCCGGTGGCGGTTTTGGCGGGGGATCGTCCGATGCGGCCACCGTGCTGGTCGCACTGAACCGGCTGTGGAACGCCGGCATGGACGTCGATGCCCTGGCCGCGCTGGGCCTGGAGCTGGGCGCGGACGTACCGGTCTTCGTGCGCGGGCACAACGCCTGGGCCGAAGGCGTGGGCGAGCAGCTCACCGCGATCGCGCTGCCCCCGGCCTGGTTTGTACTGGCCGATCCGGGGGTGCACGTGCCCACGCCGCGACTTTTCGCGGATCCGGATTTGACGCGAGACGCCCCAGTGGCGAAAATAGCGGACTTCGCTTCCGGGTCTTTGCTCGGGAATGCGTTCGAGCCGGTATTGCGCCGCCGCGAGCCCGCCGTAGAGGCAGTGCTTGCGACGTTGAGCAGGATCGGCCGGGCACGACTCACCGGGTCGGGAAGCGGTTGTTTCGTCGAGTTCGCCACGCGCGCTGCTGCAGAGCAGGGCCTGGCGCGGTTGCCGAAGGAACTGCGGGCATGGGTAGTGGCGGGCGTGGAGCGTTCGCCGTTGCTTGATGTACTCGAGCGTTATTGATTTTGATGCAGGGGCGTCGCCAAGAGGCCCAAGGCACCAGGTTTTGATCCTGGCATTCGGAGGTTCGAATCCTCCCGCCCCTGCCACTTGCGGATATCAGCCGCGTTCCCATGCGCACGCCTGCGCGGGCACGGCCGATGTCTCGCGGTGTTGTCACCGCAGACACTCCAGGGTGCCGGCGGCCGAGTTCTCCAATCGCTCCCGCCCGAGACCGTCATGATGCAAGATCACCCCAACCTGCTGGTATTTTCCGGCAACGCCAACAAGCGCCTTGCGCAGAGCATCTGCAAGGAACTGGGGGTGCGGCCGGGCAAGGCATTGGTGTCGCGCTTCTCCGATGGTGAAGTGCAGGTCGAGATCGAAGAAAACGTCCGCAAGCAGGACGTGTTCGTGATCCAGCCGACCTGCGCGCCCAGCGCGGAAAACCTGATGGAGCTGCTGGTGCTGATCGATGCACTCAAGCGCGCCTCGGTCAACAGCGTCACCGCCGTGGTGCCGTACTTCGGCTACTCGCGCCAGGATCGCCGCATGCGTTCCTCGCGCGTGCCGATCACCGCCAAGGTCGCCGCCAAGATGTTCAGCGCCGTCGGCGCCGACCGGGTACTGACGGTGGATCTGCATGCCGACCAGATCCAGGGCTTCTTCGACATGCCGGTGGACAACGTGTATGCCTCGCCGCTGCTGCTCGCCGATATCTGGCGCGCCTACGGCACCGAAAACCTGATCGTGGTGTCCCCGGACGTGGGTGGCGTGGTGCGTGCACGTGCCGTCGCCAAGCGCCTGGACGATGCCGACCTGGCGATCATCGACAAGCGCCGGCCGCGCGCCAACGTCTCCACCGTGATGAACATCATCGGTGACGTCGAAGGCAAGACCTGCGTGATGGTCGATGACATCGTCGATACCGCCGGCACCCTGTGTGCGGCTGCCGCAGCGCTGAAGGCGCGTGGCGCCCTGAAGGTGGCCGCGTATTGCACCCACGCCGTGCTCTCGGGCCCGGCGGTGGACAACATCAACAACTCCCAGCTCGATGAGCTGGTGGTGACCGACACCATCCCGCTGCGCGAAGAGGCGCGGGTGTGCAGCAAGATCCGCCAGCTCAGCGTGGCGGAAATGCTGGCCGAGACGATGCGCCGCATCGCCTTCGGCGAATCGGTCAGCTCGCTGTACGTGGATTGATTTTTTTCCGGCCACCGGCAACGGTGGTCGGGTCCCGGGTACGTCTGGTCGCGGACGTGCCCTCATTCGCCAAGCCCTCGGGCAAGGCACCAACTGGTAGTCAATACAATGTCCAAGACCCATGAAATCAAGGTCACCGCTCGTGACGTGCAGGGCAAGGGTGCGAGCCGCCGCCTGCGTCACGCCGGCGTGATCCCGGCCGTCGTGTACGGCGGCGAAGCCGCGCCGATCAACATCAACCTGGACCACAACCAGATCTGGCTGGCCCAGCAGAACGAGTGGTTCTACTCGTCCATCCTGAACCTGAACCTGGACGGCCAGGTCACCAAGGTGCTGCTGCGTGACATGCAGCGCCACCCGTTCAAGCAGCTGATCATCCACCTGGATTTCCTGCGCGTGAACGAGAACGAGGCCCTGACCGCCAACGTCCCGCTGCACTTCATCAACGAAGACACCTCGCCGGCTGGCAAGGCTGCCGACGTCGTGGTCACCCACGAACTGAAGGAAGTGACTGTCACCTGCCTGCCGAAGGACCTGCCGGAGTCGATCGACGTCGACCTGAGCGAGCTGAAGGCTGGCGACGTGGTCTACCTGTCGGATATCAAGCTGCCCAAGGGCGTTGAGATCCCGGCCCTGGCCCAGGGCAAGGACCATGACGATGCGATCGTCACCGCCAAGCACGGCAAGGAAGACGCTGCCGACGAAGCGCCGGCCGCAGAGTAAGGTATTGCGGCGCCTGTCCTCCGGGGCAGGCGCCGTTTCTGTATGTACCGGCACAGGGCGGGTACCGACGAAGAAGAGTGATGACAGGATTGCGATTGATCGTTGGTCTGGGCAACCCCGGACCCGAGCACGCCCAGACCCGGCACAATGCCGGGTTTCGTTTCATTGACGCCCTGGTCGCACAGGCCGGCGCGCGTTGGAGCGTGGACAGCAAGTTGTTCGGCGAGACCGCCAAGGTCGACATCGCCGGGCAGGCGGTGTGGCTGCTCAAGCCCGGCACCTTCATGAATCTCAGTGGCAAGTCGGTTACTGCCGCACAGCGTTTCTGGAAGATCGAACCGGAACAGACCCTGCTGGCGCACGATGAGCTGGACCTGCCGCCCGGCGTGGCACGGCTCAAGTTCGACGGCGGCCATGGCGGCCAGAAYGGCCTGCGCGACACCATCCGCCTGCTGGGCCACGGCCGGTTCCACCGCCTGCGCATCGGCATCGGTCACCCCGGTCACAAGGACCGCGTGGTGCCGTGGGTGCTGGGCCGCGCGAGCAAAGAAGACGATGTGCTGATCGGCCACGCCATCGACGATGCGATCGACGTGCTGCCGCTGGCGGTATGCGGCGATTACAGTGAGGCGATGAAGCGCCTGCACACCCCGAAATAACCACGGTGTACCGATCCACGGTCGGTACCTACCACCCCAGAGGCTGTCAAAGATGGGTATCAAATGCGGCATCGTCGGTCTGCCCAACGTCGGCAAATCGACCCTGTTCAATGCGCTGACCAAGGCGGGCATCGCCGCGGCCAACTTCCCGTTCTGCACGATCGAACCGAACGTCGGCATCGTGCCGGTGCCGGACCCGCGCCTGAACGAACTGGCCGCGATCATCAACCCGCAGAAGGTCATCCCGACTGCAGTGGAGTTCGTGGACATTGCCGGCCTGGTCGCCGGTGCCGCCAGTGGTGAAGGGCTGGGCAACAAGTTCCTGGCCCACATCCGCGAGGTGGACGCGATCACCCACGTGGTGCGCTGCTTCGAGAACGCCGACGTCATCCACGTCAACAACAAGGTCGACCCGCTGTCGGACATCGATACCATCGATACCGAACTGGCCCTGGCCGATCTGGACAGCGTCGAAAAGGCGCTGAATCGCGCCGAGCGCGCCGCCAAGGGCGGCGACAAGGAAGCGGCCGCGCGCAAGCCGGTGCTGGCCAAGCTGCAGGCTGCGCTGGCCGACGGCAAGGCCGGTCGTACCGCCGGCCTGGACGAGGAAGAGAAGGCGCTGGTCCGCGACCTGTTCCTGCTGACCCTCAAGCCGGTGATGTATATCGCCAACGTGCTGGAAGACGGCTTCGAGAACAACCCGCACCTGGACGCCGTGCGCGCCCGTGCCGCCGAGGAAGGCGCGCAGGTGGTGCCGGTGTCGGCGGCGATCGAGGAAGAGCTGTCGCAGCTGGACGACGAAGACCGCGACACCTTCCTGGCCGACCTGGGCCTGTCCGAGCCGGGTCTGAACCGCGTGATCTACGCCGCTTACCAGCTGCTGGGCCTGCAGACCTACTTCACCGCTGGCGTGAAGGAAGTCCGCGCCTGGACCGTGCGCAAGGGCGCCACCGCGCCGCAGGCCGCCGCGGTGATCCACACCGACTTTGAGAAGGGCTTCATCCGCGCTGAAACCATCGCCTATGACGACTTCATCAAGTACAAGGGCGAAGCCGGCGCCAAGGAAGCCGGTCGCCTGCGCCTGGAAGGCAAGGAATATCGCGTCCAGGAAGGCGACATCCTGCATTTCCGCTTCAACGTCTGATCGCATCGCCGGTTGATGCCTGCAACGCCCCGCCTTGAGCGGGGCGTTTGCGTTGGTGGCGCGCGATCCCGTGCGCTGGATAAAAAATCACCACTGCTGAGAATGCCCGGCAGGTGGGGCTCTGCACCACTTGTCCACAACAAACGCCCATCGCTCTCCACCTCCCATGTGGAAAACCTGGCCCGGTG
>NZ_JBFULO010000053.1:0-15179 GCF_054049855.1 Stenotrophomonas sp. P5_B8
GAGATAACCAGACCATGTCCAGTGTTGTGATCACCGCTGAGCGTCCGCAGGCAGGCCCGCGGATCGCGCCGTGCCCGCAGGCTACCCAGGCCCAGCATCTGCTGGCGCACCTGCAGTTTTCCCAGCTCGGTTCGCGTGCGCTGACCAAGCCGCCGCTGGATGCCGACATCGCCGTGGCGGCGACGCCGGCCTGATCGGCCAGCGCGCGGAGCAGGCTCCGCGCGCTGCATCAGCGTCGCCTCAGAAGCGCGCGGTCATCCCCAGGAAGTAGCTGCGCCCGGCCACGAAGTAGTCGGTGGCGCCTTCGGCATACAGCTTCTTGTCGGCGATGTTGCTGACGCCCGCGCGCACGGT
Source organism: Stenotrophomonas sp. P5_B8 (assembly GCF_054049855.1). Classification (NCBI taxonomy): domain Bacteria; kingdom Pseudomonadati; phylum Pseudomonadota; class Gammaproteobacteria; order Lysobacterales; family Lysobacteraceae; genus Stenotrophomonas; species Stenotrophomonas sp. P5_B8. Next base: position 355 of record NZ_JBFULO010000053.1, read on the forward strand.
CAGTGCGTCGTTGACGTGCCAGGCCGCGGTCAGGTCGTACAGCGTGTAGGCCTTGATGAAGGTGCTGGCCACGCCATCCTGCTTGCCGGTGTACTGCGCCGAGACCGTGGTCGAGAACGCATCGATCGGGGTCCAGTCCACCGACGAATAGCCGGAGAACTCGGGGGTGTCGATCAGGTTCTCGCCGGTGGTGAGGTTCTTGGCCTCCTTCATCCAGGTGGCCGAGGTACGCCAGCGCCAGTGCTCACCCAGGCTCAGGTTGAAGTTGCCTTCCATGCCGCTGGTGCGGGCGCGGTCGACGTTGTCCATGCGCGTYCACCAGTACCCGTTGAAATAGCCGAGGGGTTCGTACTCGATCTTGTTCTTGAAGTCGGTATGGAAGTAGGTCAGGCCGGTATCGACGGTGCCGTTGTCGAAGTTGAAGCCGACCTCGCGATTAGTGCTGGTTTCCGGGTCCAGGTTCGGGTTGCCGGCCATGTAGCAGCTGCCGCTGATGTACCCCAGCGGGCGCAGCGAGCCGCAGCCGCGGCCACCGGATTCGGTCGCGGCCGAGGCGGCGTTCTCGGTCAGGCTGGGCGCGCGGAAGCCCTTGGAGATGCCGCCGCGCAGGGTCCAGCTTTCGGCCGGATGGTAGACCAGGTACGCACGCGGACTGACGTGGCTGCCGAACTGCTCATGGTGGTCCAGCCGCGCGCCCAGGGTGAGGGCAAGCGTTTCGTGCAGCTTCAGTTCGTCCTCGACGAACACCGCCCAGGTATCCACTTCCAGCGTTGAACCCGCCACCGGGTTGCCGGCGTAATCGACCGGGGCCTGGCCGATGGTGTCGGTGTTGGTCAGCTGCTGGCGCTTCCACTGGCCGCCGACGCTCAGCTGGTGATCCACCCACAGCGTGAACGGCGTGCTCAGGCTGCTTTCCAGGATCATGTCCTTGGCCTGCGAACGCCCGTTCGGACCGATGTCGTTCTTGAACTCGGTCCAGTAGCCGGTGACCTTGGAGGTGCCGAAGGACCAGTTGCCGGTGTGGCTCAGCGACAGGCTGGTGCGCTTGAGCTCGCTCGCGCCCCAGGCACCGTCGCCCTCGTCTTCCAGCGTGGTACTGGCGAAGGCCTGCTGCACGCCGTAGCCGGCCTCCAGCTCCAAGCGCTGCGCCTCGCTCAGCGTCCAGTCCAGCAGCGCGTCGACGTTGCGGTCCTTTTCACCGCCATACGCATTGCCGTACACACCACCGTTGCTGCGGTCGGAGGCGCGGTGAGTGTAGTTGGCCCCCAGGCGCATGCCGATGTTCTCGGTGAGCGGGCCGGAGAAGTTGGTGCCGATCTGCTGGGTATCGCCGCGCTTGCTGTCCTGCGGGGAGGTGTAGCTGTGCGTCGCGCTGCCGCCCCAGGTGTCACCGATGCGGCGGGTGATGATGTTGATCACCCCGCCCATGGCATCGGACCCGTACAGCGAGGACATCGGGCCGCGCACCACTTCGATGCGCTCGATCTGGTCCGGCGAGATCCAGTTGAGGTCCTGGCGGCCAAGATCGGGGCGATAGTTGGTCGAGGCCGAGCTGCCCACGCGCTTGCCGTCGATCAGGATCAACGTGTAGTTGGAGGGCATGCCGCGCAGCTTGATCTTGGATTGTTCGCCGGCGGCGCTGAGACCGCCGGTGACGCCGGGAACGCGGCTGAGCAGGGTGCCCAGGTCATGCACGGGCTGGCGTTCGATGTCTTCGCGGGTGATCACGCTGATGCTGGCCGGCGCATCCTTGATCCACTGCTGGTTACCCGAGGCGGTGACCACCACGGTATCCAGGTCCTTGGCGGCAGGATCGGCGGCAACCTCGGCCAGGGCGATGCCGGGGCTGGCCAGCAGCAGGCAGATGGCGACGGCGAGCGGGGCGCGGACCCGCCGCGCGGGGGAGGAGCAGAAAACAGACATGAGGGTCTTCCATGGAGGGAAATGGATCCCCGACCGGGAAGCGTCTGGCGATGTCAGTACGACGAAAGCAGGCAACCCGACCGGTGGGACTGCGCACGGCGGAGTGCCGGCGCGTCTGGGTGGGTAGTGCGGTATCGCATGCCTGCCTGGTTAACGGAATGATAACCGTTTACAAAATGAATGGGCAGAGGTCCACGGCGCAAGGTCTGCGGTGTTCTGTCGCAGCCGAGGCGCTCCCGGATTTGCTGAATGGGGACAAATCGACATACCAGCCTTCGCGCGCGGCTTACATTTGGCCCCCTATGCTGGGCCGCATTTTTCGCCTCAGTCCCGTTGGAGAGTTCGTGGGTTCCGGTAGTGACACACAACAGCTGCGTGCCGGTCACGGCCCTGCGCAGGTAGGATGCAAGGGCGCCGCTGGGCGTACCGGGATCTGGATGACCCTCTCCGCACCGGGCATGTCCGGGATGGCACCACTCACGCAGGATAGCCGCCGATGAGTGTGCAATCAGTCAAGACCGTGGTGGACGCCGGGCGCGCGACGCTGCCGGCCGAAGCGCCGATGCCGATGCCCGAGCAGTCCTTCCGCGACGGCCGGCTGAAGGTGCCGCGCCAGCGCACCGCACCGCGGTTGATGGCGCTGCGCCGCTTCTACATCCTGGGTGGCACCGCGGCGATGACCATCGGCGCCACCGTGATGATGTGGAAAGTGCTGGCGATGAACGGCATCACCGTGCTGGAGGCGTGCCTGCTGGTGCTGTTCGTGGCCCTGTTTGCGTGGATCGCGCTGTCTTTTGCCGGGGCGGTGGCGGGCTTCCTCACGGCGGTGTTCGACCGCGGCTACAAGCTGGGCATCGACCCGGACCAGCCGCTGCCGGTGGTGCATACCCGCACCGCACTGCTCATGCCCACCTATAACGAAGACCCGCGCCGGCTGCTGGCCGGCCTGCAGGCCATCTACGAATCGGTGGCCGAAACCGGGCAACTGGCGCAGTTCGATTTCTTCGTGCTCAGCGATACCCGCCGCGACGACGTCGGCGCGGCCGAGGAACAGGCCTTCGCCGACCTGTGCGATGCGGTGGGTGGGCATGGGCACCTGTTCTATCGTCGCCGTGGCGACAACAGCGGGCGCAAGGCCGGCAACATCGCCGACTGGGTGCGCCGCTTCGGCGCGGGCTACCCGCAGATGCTGATCCTGGACGCGGACAGCCTGATGACCGGGGACACCATCGTGCGCCTGGTGGCCGGCATGGAGCACAACCCCGACGTCGGCCTGATCCAGACCCTGCCGGCGGTGATCGGCGGGCGGACGCTGTTTGCGCGCATGCAGCAGTTCGGCGGCCGCGTGTACGGGCCGGTGATCGGTCGCGGCGTGGCCTGGTGGCACGGTGCCGAGAGCAACTACTGGGGCCACAACGCGATCATCCGTACCGAAGCCTTCGCCGACAACGCCGGCCTGCCCGCGCTGCCCGGCAAGCAGCCGTTCGGCGGCCACGTGCTCAGCCACGATTTCGTCGAAGCCGCGTTGATGCGTCGCGGTGGCTGGGCCACGCACATGGTGCCGTACCTCAAGGGCAGCTACGAAGAAGGCCCGCCCACCCTCACCGACATGCTGGTGCGCGACCGCCGCTGGTGCCAGGGCAACCTGCAGCACGCCAAGGTGGTCCGCTCCAAGGGCCTGCACTGGGTCAGCCGCATGCACATGATGATCGGCATCGGCCATTACTTCACCGCGCCGATGTGGGGGATGCTGATGCTGGTGGGCATCGCCATCCCGCTGTTCCAGGGCGGCATCGACTTCAACGAAGTACTGCATCTCTCGCCCGGCGTGTACTGGCGCCACCAGGACGAAGAGAAGGTGATCCGCATGTTCGCCATCACCATGGTGGTGCTGTTGACCCCCAAGGTGCTGGGCTACGTGGCAATGCTGCTCGACCGCGTCGATCGGCGTGGCTGTGGCGGCGGCATCCGCGCATTCGTGTCGATGCTGCTGGAAACCGTGCTGGCTGCCCTGATGGCGCCGGTGGTGATGTACGTGCAGTCGCGCGGCGTGGCCGAGGTCCTGGCCGGCAAGGATTCGGGCTGGGATGCGCAGCAGCGTGACGATGGCGGCATCTCCTGGCCGGCGCTGATCCGCGGCTACGGCGGGCTGAGCGTGTTCGGGCTGTTCATGGGCGCGCTGGCCTATGCGGTGTCGCCCTCGCTGGCGGCGTGGATGGCCCCGGTGGTGATCGGCATGGTGCTGGCCATCCCGGTGGTGGCGCTGACCTCCTCGCGCAGCGCCGGCACGCTGATGCATCGCCTGCGGCTGATGGAGATTCCCGAAGAAACCGCACCGCCCAAGGTGCTGGTGCGCGCCGCGCAACTGCGCCGGGCGGCGGCCGAGCACACCACCGCGGGCTGACCGGCAGGCCCGGCGGCGCTGCATAATGCGGCTTCAATGTCTTGGAGTCGCCCCATGCTGGACAGCGTCATCAATGAAACCGGCACCGACCCGCAATGGGCGGTGCTGTGGCTGCACGGCCTCGGTGCCGACGGCAACGACTTCGCGCCGATCGTGCCCGAACTGCTGCGCCCGCACTGGCCGGCGATCCGCTTCGTGTTCCCGCATGCGCCGGTGCAGCCGATCACCATCAACAACGGCGTGCCGATGCGGGCCTGGTACGACATCGTCAGCATGGACTTCCGCTCGCGTGCCGACGCCGCCGGCGTGGATGCGTCGGTGCAGGCGCTGGATGCGTTGATCGAGCAGCAGATTGCCGGCGGCATTCCCGCCGAGCGGATCCTGCTGGCCGGCTTCTCGCAGGGTGGTGCGGTGATCCTCAGCGCGGTGCTGCGCCGCACGCGCCCGATCGGTGGGCTGATCGCGCTGTCCACCTACCTGCCTGACCCTGAAAATGCAGCCGCGCAGCGCGCGCCCGACGGCATCCGGCCGCCGGTGTTCATGGCCCACGGCACGCAGGACCCGGTAATCCCGCAGGCGGTCGCCGCGCATACCGCGCAGACCCTCAAGGACCTCGGCTTCCCGCTGGCGTGGCATTCCTACCCGATGGCCCACCAGGTCTGCGCCGAGGAACTGCAGGCGCTGGGTGACTGGCTGGACGCGCGTTTCCAGGCCGCCTGAGCCATGACCGACCCCCGCCAGCTGCCCTGGTTGCCCGAACTGTGCCGCCTGCCGCGGCTGGCGGCGATGCTCGGCCTGGCCGAACTGGTGGTGGTGGTGGTCGCGCTGGCGCCGGACGGCAGCCGTCACTGGCGCCTGTCCGACTTCCTGTCGGCCAGTGGCTTCGCGGTGTGGCTGGCGCTGGCGGTGACGGTATGCCTGTGCGTGGCGCGCACTGCGTTGTCGCGCCTGCCGGAGGCGGTCGGCACTGCGCTGGCGGTGACCATGACCGCATTGATCGCCGCGCTTTGCGCCGGCGTCGTGCATGGCCTGTACGGCGTGCTCGACACCCAGGGGTTCGCCCAGCAGGTCGGGTTCTGGCGCTTCACCCTGGGCAGCGCCACCATGACCGCGTTGATCGTTGCGCTGGCGCTGCGCTACTTCTACGTCAGCGATCGCTGGAGCGCGCAGACCGTGGCCAACGCGCGCGCGCAGGCCGATGCGCTGCAGGCACGGATCCGCCCGCATTTCCTGTTCAACAGCATGAACCTGATCGCCAGCCTGGTACGCCGGGATCCAGTCGTTGCCGAGCGCGCGGTGCTGGATCTGTCGGATCTGTTCCGTGCCGCGCTCGGGGCGGGCGAGGGGGATTCCACGCTGCGCGATGAGTGCGAACTGGCCGAGCGCTACCTGTCGATCGAATCGCTGCGGCTGGGCGAGCGGCTGCAGGTGCGGTGGGAACGCGACGAACCGCTGCCGTGGTCGCTGCCGATGCCACGGCTGGTGCTGCAGCCGCTGGTCGAAAACGCCGTGCTGCACGGCATCTCGCGCCTGCCCGGGGGCGGCACCATCGTCATCGCGCTGTCCTGCACGGGCAACCAGCTGCACGTCCGCGTGCACAACCCGGCGCCGGATCCGCAGGCACGGGCGCTGCCGCTGGCACAGGGCGCCGGCCACGCGCAGCGCAGCATCGCGCACCGCCTGGCCTGGCGCTTCGGCCCGTCCGCGCGGATGACGGGGGCATGGAGCGACGGCTACTATGCCTGCGACATCACCGTTCCGGTGCCCTGAGGAAACAGACGTGAAGGTGGTCATCGCCGACGACGAACCGCTGGCCCGCGAGCGCCTGCGCAGCCTGCTGGYCGAGCAGCCCGGGGTAGAGGTGGTGGCCGAGGCCGAAAACGGCGAGCAGGCCCTGCATGCCTGTGCCGAACTGCAGCCGGACCTGGTGCTGCTGGACATCGCCATGCCCGGCCTGGATGGCCTGGAGGCCGCGCGTCACCTGGCCACCTTCGACCCGCGCCCGGCGGTGGTGTTCTGCACCGCCTACGATGCGCATGCGCTGTCGGCGTTCGAAGCGGCGGCGATCGACTACCTGATGAAACCGGTGCGTCCCGAGCGCCTGGCCGCCGCGCTGGAACGCGCGCGCACCTTCCTGGCCGGCCGCAGCGGGCAACCCAGCGCACCCAGCCAGCAGGTGCGCACGCTGCTGTGCGCACGCCTGCGCGGCAGCCTGCGGCTGATCCCGATCGAAGACATCCATTACCTGCAGGCCGAAGAGAAGTACGTGGTGGTGCACCACGCCCGCGGCGAGGACCTGATCGAAGAATCGCTGAAGTCGCTGGAGGAGGAATTCACCAACCGCTTCGTGCGCATCCACCGCAACTGCCTGGTCGCCCGCCATGAGCTGATCGAGCTGCGACGAAATGGCGCAGGCCAGGTCCAGGCCGTGCTGCGCCATGGCAAGGCGCCGCTGGAAGTGAGCCGCCGCTGCGTGGCCAGCATCAAGCAGGACCTCAAGCACCTGTAAAATGGGGGCATGAAGACCCTGCGCATCGCCACCCGAAAGAGCCCGCTTGCCTTGTGGCAGAGCGAACACGTCGCCGACCGCCTGCGTCAGGCGCATCCGGGGCTGGACGTGGTGCTGGTGCCGATGAGCACCCGCGGCGACGAAGTGCTGGACCGCTCGCTGGCCGCGATCGGCGGCAAGGGCCTGTTCCTGAAGGAACTGGAGCTGGCGATGCTGCGCGGCGAGGCGGACTGTGCGGTGCACTCGCTCAAGGACGTGCCGATGGAGCTGGACGCGCCGTTCGCGCTGCCGGCGATGCTGACCCGCCACGATCCAGCCGATGGCTTCATCTCCAACCTGTACGCCTCGGTGGACGCGCTGCCGCTCGGCGCGCGCGTGGGCACCTCGTCGCTGCGTCGCCAGGCCCAGCTGCGCGCGCTGCGCCCGGACCTGGAACTGCTGGACCTGCGCGGCAACGTCAACACGCGCCTTGCCAAGCTGGACAACGGCGGCTACGACGCGATCGTGCTGGCCGTGGCCGGGCTGGAGCGGCTCGGCCTGGGCAATCGCATCGTGGCCCGGCTCACCGCACCGGCGTGGCTGCCCGCACCGGCGCAGGGTGCGGTGACGGTGGAATGCAACGGCGAGGACGCCCAGGTGATGGCGCTGTTCGCCGCGCTGGACGATGCGCGTACCCGCGCCTGCGTGGAAGCCGAGCGTGCGATGAACCGCGCGCTGCATGGCAGCTGCCATGTGCCGGTGGCCGGCTTTGCCCAATGGGAAGGCGAAGATCTTTTCCTGCAGGGCCTGGTCGGCGGCGTGGCCGATGGGCGCACCGTGCGTGCCGAGGCGCGTGGCCCGGGCAGCGATCCGGAGGGATTGGGGCAGTTGGTGGCGCGTGGGCTGCTGGACGGTGGCGCGGGTGAACTGCTCGCGGTGTGAGGGGCGCGCTCAGCCGACCAACGGTCGGCTCTACGAGGTGTCGGCAGCCGACCAACGGTCGGGTTTACGGGGTGTCGGTAGCCGACCAACGGTCGGCTCTACGGGGTGTCGGTAGCCGACCAACGGTCGGCTCTACGTTGACGCCGGGCTTGGGGGCGCGGATGCGCCCACGGCCGTCACTTGAACTTGTACACCACGTTCATCGTGGTCAGCGTGTCGGTCTTGCGCTTGTCTTCGGCCACGTCGCTGTTGTAACGCGCCTGCCAGCCGGCCTTCAGCGCCAGGTGCTCGTTCATGCTCACCGACACGCCGAAATCGTTCTGGCCGAAGGTGTTGTACGAGCCCGATTCGACCAGCAGCGTGTTGACCAGGTCGGTATTGGGGGTCAGCGAATACTTGACGTCGAACAGGCCACGACCGATCAGGCCGGTGCGGGTGGCATCGTCTTCGGTGTTGTGCGTGCGACGCACACCGGGGCCGATCTGTGCGTCCATGTAGAAGCGGTCGCCTTCCACCAGCCGGGTGCCGTAACCCAGACCGAACGAGCTCTGCCGGTCGTAGGTGGCGAAATCATCGCGCTCGTAACGCACCGTGGCGGTCAACTGGCGGTGCTCGCCCAGCTGCAGCGCGCTGCCGGCACTGCCGGTATAGCGGTTGGCGGTGGTGTTGCTGCGCTTGATGGTGGAGCCGTCGTCGTTGGTTTCAATGTATTCCGAACGCGAACGCAGGCCGAACAGGTCCAGGCTGTGCACCCAGTCGTCGTCGGTGTAGCGCAGGCGCAGGCGGCCGTTGGCGCTTTCGGTGTTGCTGTTGCCGCGCGCCGAGGCGAAGCCGAATTCACCACCGCTGCCGCTCCATGGCGAGGTCATCGCGGCCGGGTCGGTGGTGTCCTGTGCGAAGGCCACAGGGGCACACAGCAGCAGGGGAACAAGCAACGAGACGCGCAGGGACATCAACGGTTCTCCGGATCGAACGGTGGGGGACGGGCAACGGGGAATGATACTTGATGCGTCCCGCGCGTAATTCCGCCATCGCCCCGTGCTTTAGCAGGGGTTCGGGCAGATCGCCTGTTCAGGGTAGTTCGATGCGCAGCGTGGGGTCATCGAAACGCGCGTAGCGCAACGTGATCCGGTAGGTCTGCCCATGGGTCTGGCCATCGCGCTCGATCTGCACCGGCAGGCCCTGTGCGTTGATCCAGTACAGCATCCCGTCCGGCGCGGCGCTGGCGTGACGCACGCGGTACTTGTGCGCCGGCTGCCCGCCGATGGCCTCGGTGCCAAGATCCTCCACCTGCAACTGGGCCGGGGCAAGATCGGCCGGCAGCGGGTTGCGCCACTGCGCCAGCAGGCCGGGTGGCACCGGCACCTGGCGCACTTCACCGGCACGCTGCAGGAAGAAGGTGTCGCCGATGATCAGCTGCGGGCCGTCGTCGGTCTGCAGCCGGTAGCGGTCCGGGGCGACGAAGTCCATCGTGGTCTCCACCGTGCGCGGCCCCTGCATGCGCAGGGTGGCGTGGAAGCTGCGCAGCTGGCCGAAACGCTGGCTGGCACTCAGCACCGCCTGCACCGGATCGACCGCGACCGGCACCGTGCCCGGCGCCGCAGGCGCGGCCGTGGCCGCCGGATCGGCGCTGCCCCCGCAGCCGGACAACAGCGCGGACAGGAGGATGGCAGCGGGCAACAGGCGCATGGCAGGCGGCAACGGGTGGGTTTGGGGCCCTCACGATAGCCCAAGATGCGGCCAGAGCCGCCACAACGACGGCGACTCGGACATAATCGGGTCATGGACCGATATGAACGCATCAACGCCCTGCATCGTCTGCTGAAGTCCGCGCGCTATCCGGTGACGGTGGCGACCCTGCAGGAAAAACTGGAGTGTTCCCGCGCCACCGTCTACCGCGACCTGGCGTTCCTGCGCGATGCGCTGATGGCGCCGGTGGAGGGCGACGGCGAGGCCGGCTTCCGCTACCAGGACGACGAGAGCGACCGCTTCGAACTGCCGGGGCTGTGGCTCAGTTCCGAAGAGCTGCATGCGCTGCTGGCCTCCCAGCATCTGCTGGCGCGGACCGGTGGCGGCGTGCTGTCCTCGGTGCTGGCGCCGCTGCAGCAGCGCATCGAAGGCCTGCTCGCGGCCCAGGCCGGGGTCTCCACCTGGCCGGTCGACCGGGTCCGGGTGATCCCGCACCGTGGCCGCAAGTTCGACGAAGCCAGCTTCCGTGCGGTGGCCTCGGCGGTGCTGGAGCGCAAGCAGCTGGCCTTCGAATACCGCGCCCGCTCCACCGATGAGGCGACCAAGCGCACGGTCTCGCCGCAGCGCATGACCCACTACCGCGACAACTGGTACCTGGACGCCTGGGACCACGGTCGCGAGGGCCTGCGCAGCTTCGCGGTGGACCGCATCTACAAGGCGCGGGTGGTGGACACCGTGGCCCGCGATGTCGATGACAACGAACTGGACGAACAGCTGGGCGCCAGCTACGGCATCTTCTCCGGCCCGCCCAAGGGCTGGGCCACGATCGTGTTCAGTGCCAAGGCCGCGCGCTGGGTGGCCGACGAACACTGGCATTCCAAGCAGCAGGGGCGCTTCCTGGCCGATGGTCGCTACGAGTTGAAGGTGCCTTACAGCGTCTCGCGCGAGCTGCTGATGGACGTGCTGCACTACGGCTCGGATGCGGAGATCATCGAGCCGGTGATGCTGCGCGAACAGGCCAAGGCGCTGCTGGCGCTGGCGTTGACCAACTACGAGTAACGGCGCGGCGGGCGGACGCCCGTCCGCTTGGCTCATGCCCGCCGGTCATATGGCTATGGATACCGCACGGCCGGGGCGTACGGTATGGTTGGGCGCTATCGATGCCCCGGATACCGCCCCCCATGAAGAAGACCCTGCTGCTCCCGCTGCTTGTCGCCGCGCTGGCCCTGTCCGCCTGCGGCAAGCCCAACGCCGATTCCCAGAAGCTGGTGGTGGCCGCCACCGCCGTGCCGCATGCTGAGATCCTGGCGGTGGTCAAGCCGATCCTGCAGAAGGAAGGCCTGGAGCTGGACGTGCGCGTGTTCAACGACTACGTGCAGCCCAACGACCAGCTGGTGCAGAAGCAGGTGGACGTCAACTACTTCCAGACCGAGCCGTACCTGGACGCCTACAATCGCGACCGCAAGACCGATCTGGTCAAGGTCGTGGGCGTGCATATCGAGCCCTTCGGTGCGTACTCGCGCCGCTTCAAGTCGCTCGATGAAGTGCCCACCGGCGCCGACGTGGTGATTCCCAACGATCCGAGCAACAACAGCCGCGCACTGATCCTGCTGCACAAGGCCGGCCTGATCACGCTGAAGGATCCGACCAACGCCCTGGCCACCCAGCGCGACATCATCGCCAACCCGAAGCAGCTCAAGTTCCGCGAGCTGGATTCGGCGATGCTGCCGCGCGTGCTCGACCAGGTCGACCTGGCCCTGATCAACACCAACTACGCACTGGATGCCGGGCTCAATCCGACCCAGGATGCACTGGCGATCGAAAGCAAGGAATCGCCGTACGTGAACTTCCTGGTCGCCCGCCCGGACAACAAGGACGATGCCCGCGTGCAGAAGCTGGCCAAGGCGTTGACCAGCCCGGAAGTGAAGGCCTTCATCGCTGAAAAGTACAAGGGCGCGGTTCTGCCGGCGTTCTGATCCAACGGCGGGCCGACCCACGGTCGGCCCCTACCGCCGGTCGCGAGCTACCAGCGCGGCAATGATCGACACCGCGTGCGGCGTCACCCCACCCGGAACCCCATCGTGGCCTGTACCGCCTGCTGCCAGCCGGCGTACAGCGCCTCGCGCTGGTCCACCGCCATCTGCGGCATGAAGCGCCGGTCCACCGCCCACTGCGCGGCGATCTCTTCCCGGCTGCCCCAGAACGCCGTGGCGAGCCCGGCCAGGTAGGCCGCGCCCAAGGCAGTGGTTTCAGCCACCTGCGGGCGCACCACCGGCACGCCCAGGATGTCGCTCTGGAACTGCGCCATGAAGTCGTTGCCGATCGCACCGCCATCAGCGCGCAGCTCCTTCAGTTCGATTCCGGCATCGGCCTGCATCGCGGCCAGCACGTCGCGGGTCTGGTAGGCCATCGATTCCACCGCCGCGCGGATGAAGTGTTCCTTGCTGGTGCCTCGGGTCAGGCCGAACATCGCCCCGCGCACATCGCTGCGCCAGTACGGCGCGCCCAAGCCTACGAAGGCCGGCACCAGGTAGACCCCGCCGGTGTCGGGCACGCGTTCGGCATAGGCCTGGCAGTCGCTGGATTTGCCGAACATGCGCAGCCCGTCGCGCAGCCACTGCACCACCGAGCCGGCGACGAAGATCGATCCTTCCAGCGCGTACTCGACACGCCCGTCGATGCCCCATGCCAGCGTGGTCAGCAGCCCGTTGTTGGACACCACCGCCTTGTTGCCGGTGTTCATCAGCATGAAACAGCCGGTGCCATAGGTGTTCTTGGCCATGCCCGGTTCGAAGCAGCCCTGCCCGAACAGCGCCGCCTGCTGGTCGCCCGCGATCCCGGCGATCGGGATGCGCTGGTCGAAGAAAAACTGCGACTGGGTGCTGGCATACACCTCGCTGGAGCTGCGCACCTGCGGCAGCATCGCGCGCGGGATATCCAGCAGCTGCAGCAGCTGCTCGTCCCAGTCCAGGGTGTGGATATTGAACAGCAGCGTGCGCGCGGCATTGCTGTAGTCGGTGACGTGGGTGGTGCCACCGCTGAGGTTCCACACCAGCCAGCTGTCGATGGTGCCGAACAGCAGCTCGCCACGTTCGGCGCGGGCCTGCGCACCGTCCACGTGATCCAGGATCCAGCGGATTTTGGTGGCCGAGAAATACGCATCGATGAGCAGGCCGGTCCGCTCGCGCACCAGCGGTTCGTGGCCTTCGGCCTTGAGCCGTTCGCAGATGGCATGGCTCTGCCGCGATTGCCAGACGATGGCGTTGTGGATCGGCTGGCCGGTGGCCTTGTCCCAGACCACGGTCGTTTCGCGCTGGTTGGTGATGCCGATGGCGGCGATCTGGCGCGCGTGGACCTGCTCGCGGTTGAGCAGCTCGGTCAGGGTGGTATAGACGCTGGTGAGAATCTCGCGCGGGTCGTGCTCGACCCAGCCCGGTGCCGGAAACAGCTGGGCGAACTCGCGCTGTGCACTGCCGACGATGCGGCCGCTGCGATCGAACAGGATCGCGCGGGAACTGGTGGTGCCCTGGTCGATGGCGAGCACGTACTGCTTGTCCATGCCTTGCTCCGTACGACGAATCGAGGTGACGCCACAGCCTACGCCATCGCCGCCAGGCGGTGCTGCAGGTACTGCGCCAGCGCGTCGCGTTGCGCTGCGTCCAGGCGCAGGCCCAGCCAGGTACGTCGCCAGAGCAGGTCGTCGAGCTGGCGTACCCATTCGTGGCCGATCAGGTAGTCGACCTCGCGCTGGTAGAGGCCCGCACCGAAATGCGTGCCCAGCTGCGCCGGCGTGGTCGCCGACCCGAGCAAGGTGGACGCGCGCGTGCCGTAGCGCCGCGCCAGGCTCGCCAGCAGCGTCGCCTGCTGGTTCGGATAGAGCGACTGCAGGCGCGCCAGCACGGTGGGCGCATCGCCGCCATCGCCACCGGGCAGGGTAGGCCCGCTGGCGGTCCAGGCCGGTTCGCTGCGTCCCAGTACCGGCCCAAGCTGGTCGACCGCTTCTTCGGCGAGGGTCCGGTAGGTGGTGAGCTTGCCGCCGAGCACGCTGAGCAGCGGCGCCTGGCTGGCGTCCAGCTGCAGGCGGTAGTCGCGGGTGACGTTGGCCGCCTCATGATGGTGGTCGGCCAGCAGCGGGCGGACCCCGCTGTAGGTCCAGACCACCTCGGTCGGTTGCACGGGTACGCGCAGCCAGCGGTTGACCGCCTCGCACAGGTAGGCGACCTCACTGTCGGCGGCCTGTACCTGCGCAGGATCGCCGTGGTAATCCACGTCGGTGGTGCCGATGAGGGTGAAGTCCTGTTCGAACGGCAGCACGAATACGATGCGTTGATCCGGTTGCTGCAGCAGGTAGGCGCTGTCGTGCGCGTACAGGCGCGGTACAACGATATGGCTGCCCTGGACCAGGCGCAGGCCGATCGGCGCATCCATGCCGGCGCGTTCGAGCAGATTGCCGGCCCACGGTCCGGTGGCGTTGACGACGGCGCGGGCGCGCAACCGCTGCACGCTGCCATCGGCGCTACGCAGTACCGCCCACCAGTGATCGCGGTGGCGGATGAGCTGTTCGCAGCGGGTGCGCACGCGGATCTGCGCGCCGCGTTCGTGGGCGTCCAGCGCATTGAGCAGCACCAGGYGGGCATCGTCGACGCGGGCATCGGCGTAACTGAAGCCGCTGCGGAAGCCGGGCTGCAGCACGGCGCCGCGCGGGTCGCGACGCAGGTCCAGTCGTTGYGAGCGCGGGAATGCGGCGCCAGCGTGGCCGAGGTGGTCATACAGCCACAGTCCGGCCTGCAGCATCCAGCCGGGGCGCAGGTGCGGGGCCTGGGGCAGGACGAACTCGGTGGGGACGACCAGGTGCGGGGCGAGGCGGTGCAGGACGCTGCGTTCGCGCAGGGCTTTGCGGACCAGGCCGAACTCGCCGTACTGCAGGTAGCGCAGGCCGCCGTGGATGAGTTTGGTGCTGGCGCTGGAGGTGTGCGCGGCAAGGTCGTCCTGTTCGCACAGGCACACCGACCAGCCGCGGCCGGCCGCGTCCCGGGCGATGCCGGCGCCATTGATGCCGCCGCCGATGACCAGCAGGTCGAGCATCGGTTCCGTTCCGGTTCCTTCCATCCCCGTCCCCGGTAGTGCGATGCCCGCAGTATCGGGGGTGGCGGGACAAGGGCGAATGAAAGGTGTTTTTTTGTTTTTTCGAGGCAAAGGCCGAAAGCTAAAGGCCAAAGGCAGTGCGCCGGCTATCCAGGCAGGGCAGGGGCCTGTGAGTTTGCAGGACACGCCGTAAACCCATCCTTGGGGGCTCGTTCCCCGCATCCATGCGGGGCACGGTCCTGCAAACTCACAGGCCCCTGCCCGTCGATAGTTCGGCGGTGGCCTTGGCAAGGC